>SXON01000230.1 GCA_005778355.1 Pseudomonadota bacterium
CACCTCGGCGACATGGACGTCAAGGTGACCGGCACCACCGGTGGCATCACGGCCTTCCAGATGGACACCAAGATCTCCGGCGTGAGCCGCGAGATCATGACGCGCGCCCTGGCCCAGGCCCGCGAGGGTCGCCTCCACATCCTCGCCGAGATGGCCAAGACCATCTCCGCCCCGCGCGCCGAGATGTCGCAGTACGCCCCGCGCATCACGACGATCCAGATCAAGACCGAGAAGATCAAGGACATCATCGGGCCGGGCGGCAAGGTCATCCGCGGCCTGCAGGACAAGACGGGATGCAAGCTCACGGTGCACGACGACGGCAAGATCGACGTGGCCAGCACCGACCAGGACCGCGCGGCCAAGTGCATCGCGATGATCCGCGAGATCACGGCCGAGGCCGAGATCGGCAAGCTCTACGTGGGCGTGGTCAAGCGCATCACCGACTTCGGCGCCTTCGTGGAGATCTTCCCCGGCACCGACGGGCTGGTGCACATCAGCCACCTCGCGAAGGAGCGCGTCAACAAGGTCACCGACGTGGTGAACGAGGGCGACGAGGTGCTCGTGCGCGTGATCGACATCGACAAGGCCGGCAAGATCCGTCTCTCGCGCAAGGAAGCGCTGGAAGATTAGACTCGCGACGTGGAGTCGATCCCCGTCCGCGTCCTCCCGCACGGGGAGGGACTGCCCCTCCCCGCGCAGGCCTCGGCCGGCGCGGCGGGGCTCGACTTACGTGCGGCGATCAACGAGGCGTTCACGCTCTCGCCGGGCGACCGAGCGCTCGTGCCCACGGGGCTGGTGCTGGCCATTCCGATGGGTTGGGAGGGTCAGGTGCGTCCGCGCTCGGGCCTCGCGCTCAAACACGGGATCACGCTGATCAACAGCCCGGGCACCATCGACAGCGACTACCGTGGTGAACTCTGCGTGCCGCTGGTCAACCTTGGCCGCGAGCCCTTCGTGGTGGAGCGCGGCGAGCGCATCGCACAGATCATCTTCGCCCGAGTGGCTGCCGTGGAGCTGGTGCAAGTCGCCGTGCTCCCAGAGGCCGCTGGCGACCGTGGCGTGAGAGGATTCGGCAGCACGGGGCGCGCATGAACGACAACGAACTACGACGGGCGCTGCAGTCACTCGGGATTGACGAGTCGAGCCGAGAGGTCATCGCGCTCCTCCCGGTCACCTGGGTGGCCTGGGCCGACGGCACCATCCACCCCGAGGAACGTTCGATCATCCTCGATCTTGCCACCAGCCGGGTGCACCTTGGCGACGAGGGTCGGCGGGTGCTCGACAACTGGCTCTCCTTCGCCCCCACGCGACAACGGGTGGAGAGCGCCGCCGGGATCCTCATCGCCCTCTCGATGAAGGCCAAGATGCGTGACGACAACGACGTCGTCGACTTCTGCCGTCGCGTCGCGGAATCGGCAGGACCGCTGCTCGGCAAGGTGGAGAGCCCTGAGCGCGAGGCGATCGAGACCGTCGCCCAGTCGCTCGCCGTGGAGCCCCACGTCGCGTGGGAGAAGGTGCGCGCTCGGCTGGTTGTCGAATCGGCCGCCTCGATGGCCGACGGTTGGTTCGACGACGAGGTCACCAATCCGCACCTCGTGGTGCACGCGCCCGCGGCGAAAACCGTCCCACCCGTGGCAGGACCTCCGGGCGTGGCGTGGATGGCCGAGGAGGTTGAAGACCATCGCGAGGTGGATCCAATCGTCCGCATCGGCCGTGGCCGCGACAATGACCTGCAGCTGACTCACGACGGCGAAGTGTCGCGACATCACTGCATCGTCGAACGTCGCGACGGCAAGGTCTACATCAAAGACCTGGGCGCGCTCAATGGCACGGTCGTCGAAGGCGACCGGGTGGCGGAGCGCCGCTTGTTCGGCGGCGAGCTCATCCTCCTTGGCGAGACCACGCTGCGGTTCCGCGCTTGACCGTCGGGCCGGCTCGCGCCTGCCTCGCCGCCTGCTTTGCCGTGGCGCTCCCGGGCTGCTTCGTGGTGACCGTCCCGGGCCGCGCGCCGACCGGTACCTTCTCCCCGCTCCCCGAGGGCGACGACACGGTCGGTAGCGTGTACATGGAGGGCGCATTCTGGCCTACCGCTGGTGCCAACGTGCAGCTGCCCACCGACAAGAACCTCGTGGTCGACCTCGGCGGCCAAGTGGCGTTCACCCACTGGTCGGCCAATCCCGGCCTCTGGTTCCGCAACGAGGAGCAGGACGGCGACGGCCGCCGCATGGCCCACCGTCTAGGGCTGGAGCTCGGGCAGGGCGACCTCGTGGGCTACCGGGCATGGGAGATGCCTTTCGCCGGTATCAGCTACCATTTCCAGTCCCAGCGCTCGCACCCGCGCCATGTCTCGAGCACCACTCTCGGCATCCAGGCAACGACCCCACTCGCGCTGGGCGAGGTGAACTATACCGACGACACCGGCGACAGTTTCGCCGTGGTGAGCCTCCCGGCGGCCTGGTTTGGTGCCCGCTGGGCATGGGCCTGGCCGGTCGCGACCTCGGGCGACCGTTTCGTGCTCGCCGCCGGCTTCGACATGGAGATCGGCCTCGTCGGTATCAGCTTCCTCGTGACCCCCATCGTCCCCTCGCCCACACTCAGCCTGGCCTGGCAGTTCGGGCCGCCCGCGAAGCCAGCGGCCCTACATTAGGGGGTAGAGGAACGGCGCGAGCGGACCCGTGCTCGCGAGGGCCGCGACGACCAGCCCGAGCAAGACGAGCGCCGCCGCCAGGGCCGCCACCCAGATCATCCCGGCGCGCGAGCTGTCGGCCGGCGGAGAAGGTTCGGACATAGGCTCAGTTTATTGCGGCGGCCCCGGGTTGGCGACCGTCACCTCGAAGGCGAGCTTCCGCGTGAAGAGGCTCGCGAGCACCGACTCGAGGCTCTCGCCGCTGTCCCGCTCGACCCAGGCCCCATCGGCATAGCGAAAGTGCCAGGCCCGCGAGAACGCGCTCAACCAGAGCTCGCGCACCGGCACTTGCTGGGAGAGCACAAAGACACCGCCCGACTCGAACTCAACCGTGAGCACCCCGTCAGAGAGCTTGTAGTCCACGTCGTCGCTGTCGATCCCGTCGACGGTGGCGCCGAGCGCCGTGAGCGCGCGCGCCACCAGCTGGCGAAACTTCGATTCCTCGATCTGCATGCCCCCACCTAGCGTCACGCCGACGCACCGGCAGGCGTCGGTCTGTAGCCGACCAGGGTGCGCGCCTTGATACGCAGGCGCGAATGAGACTCTTCTTACTTGCCGGGGCGCTCGCTGCGCCCGGTTGCCTGCTCGCATCGCGCGAAGACGTGGAGCAGCTCGAGGCCCGGGTCGCGGCGCTCGAGGCCGCTGCGGCCAACGCGCAGGGCCCGAGCGAACTCCGATCACCCGGGCACGGTACACCGGGTCCCGTGAAGCAGCGACAGGGGCAGAACCTGCTGGAAGAAGCGCGCACGCTCATCGACAGCGGCGAGGTGAAGCTCGGCGTCGGAAAACTGCGCGAATGCACCGTGCTGTACCCGGAGTCGGCCTCGGCCCGAACCGCGATGCAACTGGTCGAAGCGCTCGCGGTCGTGGGAACGCCCGTCAAGACCGTCCCGGTCGAACGCTGGATCGGCGGCAAGCCGATCACCGTCCTGGGCGACGTGAGCGTGATTCTGCTCTGGGACGCGCAGAGCCTCGACGCCGTGCGTGACGTCGCGCAGTTCGACCGGGTGACGCGATCCGCGCGCGCCGCCGAGGTGATGACGATGAGCCTCGTGCGACTGTCGGAGGCGGCCGCCGAAGCCAGTGCCCACAAGGTGATCGCCGACGCGATGGTGTCGCTCCCCGTCGGCGTGGAGACCGCCGGCGCCAGGGAGCTGTTCAAGCAGGCCAGCCTTCCCGCCGCCATCATCGTGCGCGAGGGCCGGGTTGCCTGGGTGGATCACCCGAGCCGACTCACGCAGGAGAGCATCAAGACGCTCCTCCGATGAGACTAGGGGGGCGGCGGTGGCGCGGCATCCACCGTGGTCGCGTCGAGCTCTGACTGGCTCACGAGCAGCGCCTCTCGCAAGCGCGCGCCGTCGGCAAGCGCCCGACGACGATCTCCAGGCAGGGTGGCAGCCAACTCTACCAGGGGGCGCACCGAGGAAGCCCTCGCGCGCGCGAGCGCGGCAAGCGCTGGGCGGGTGGCGTCGACGTAGGCCGAGGCGAAGGCCTCGTCGCCCGCGGGCAGGGCCGCGAGCGAGGCAACGAGCTCCGCGGCCACCGCACGCCACTCGTCCCAGGCCCGCCTCGACAGCGCCCGCGCAGGCGCCAGGTGGGCCAGGTCGCCGGGTCGAAGAACCCCCTCCGGCACGCGGGCGGCCGGATCGACCTGGCGCGCCAGGGGGTGGGCACTCACGACAAGCAACAACATCGGCACCGGACCGTGAGCGGCGCGCTTGGCTCGCCGATCCGGCCCGAGGGCGGCCACCAGCGTGCCGACCACCGCCACGTCGGCCTGGATCAACCCGCTCTCGGCCTCCAGGAGCGCGGTCACCGCGAGGTCGAGCCGGTCTCCGGTACCCCCCGCGTCGATCGCGGCGGCGAGGTCATGCAGCGCCTGGTCGAGCGCTTGCGCCCGGGCCCGCTCCACCACCCCGTGACGAGCGGCGATCACGCCCATTTTTCCCGCGAGTGCGGCGTCGATATCGGGACCCCAGGTGGACTGCGACACGGGGGTGCCCACGCGCAGCGCGAGCAGCGCCGGAGGCACCGGTTCCTGGGCCATGCCCTCCGCTTCCGCACCCTGGCGAGCGGGGGTTGAGCACGAGGCCAGGAGCATGGTGAGCAAGCCCACCATCGAAGGCTTTGCGATCACACTACGAGCCCGGGCACTTGCACGCGCGGCACCACCTGCGGAGTGCGATATCCTGACTGTCCCCAAACGAGGAGATCACTTGCGACTCATCACCACCAGTCAACTCCTGATTGCCGCGCTCACCAGCCTTGTCGCCTGCGACGGAGGTGGCGACACCGCCCCCGACTCGAAGGACACGAGCACCGAGGATTGCGGCGACGGCTTCTATCGCGCCGACGACGGCAACTGCTACCCCGTGGAAGACACGGGTGATTCCGGCGATTCCGGCGACACCGGCGAGACCGGCGAGACCGGCGACACCGGCGAGACCGGCGACACCGGCGGCGAGACCGGCGACACTGGCGGCGAGACCGGCGACACCGAGGACTCGGGCGACACCGGCGACACGGGCGCCGAGGCCAGCTACGGCTACGGCGGCGTCACCCGGCTCGCGATGCTCGTCGGCACCCCCGGCGGCGCGGCCTCCGACAGCGCCACTGTCGTGCTCGTCGACCCCACCACCGGCACGGCCACCACGACCGACGCCTCCGTCCGCGCCGACTCCGAGCTCGCCTGCGCAGGCCCCTACATCTTCGCGTTGGAGAGCAACAACGGCGGCTCGGACGACCGCATCGTCGCGATCACCCCGAACACCGCCCTCGTCTACGACGAGTGGACGCTCTCCGCCTACACCGCCCCCGAGGACATCGAGTGGGCTGACGGTGCCTTCTGGGTTGCCGGGTCCGGGTCGCCTCGCCTGAGCATCCTCAACGCCGACGGGAGCGCGGGGGGCAACATCGACCTCTCGGCCTACGCCGACGCCGACGGGATCGCCGAGCAGACGGGCGTGATGTACCGCGATGGCCTGCTCTTCGTGACCCTCGCCAACTGGACCCAGGGCGCGGACCGCACCTACAACACCGCCGCCCTCGGCATGATCGACACCGCCAGCCGCACGGCGGCCGGGGCGATCGACCTCACCGGGATCAACCCGAGCGGCGAGATGGCCACCGACGGCACAACGATCATCCTGCACCACGAGTCGACCACCACCGACGGCACCACCAACACCGACGGCGGCTTCGAGAGCGTCGTCGTCAGTAGTGGGGTGACCAGCGGCCTCATCGTTGACTACGCGAGCGTGCCCGCCAAGAGCGTCACTGCGTTCCTTGCCTACGGCGCCGGGAGCTTCTGGAACGTCTACAAGGACGCCGACAGCGCCACCTGGGCCCAGTACCACCAGACCGACGGCACCGCGCTGCAGAAGTGGATCATCTCCGCTCGGGCCGTCGGCTTCGTCGAGTACGACGGCTCGGCCTGGCTGGCCGAGAACAGCTACACCGACAACGAGGGCACGCTCTACAACCGCACCACGGCCGGCGGCGCCGAGATCTCCAACATCGACGCAGGCGGCGAGATCGAGCGGCTGGTGCTCTGCGAAGACCCGACCCCCTAGGCGAGACAGCGGGGAAGCGGCATCAGCGGCCGCTTCCCTCGTGGATCAGGGGGCGAGCGTGCGTGCCGAGCGCGCGCGCGCCGCCACGCGTGAGTCGGGGTCGTCAGCCAGCGCGAGGAGCGCGGGTGAGCTGGGCGCGAAGTGCACGAGCAGGCGCGTGGCCGTCCAGCGCACCACCGGTACCGGGTCGCCAAGCCCAACCTCGAACACCGCGCGATCAGGCGAGGACCGCGTGGCCTCGGCCTCGAGCGCGCAGATCCGCTGGTCGATCGCTGGATCCTCGTCGTAAGCGCGGCGCCCCACGGCGCGAAAGCGCATCGCGGGGAAGCGCTCCTCGCCCGGCTCGTCCTTAGGCCAGAGCGGGCGGACGCTCCGCACCTCCTTGGGTACCGACATCGCCCGCTCCATCCGGAAGTACCGGTCGGCGATGGCTTCCCGCGACGGGCGCGCGCGACCACCAAACACGGCCATCGCGTGCTCCGACCAGTAGAGGTCGAGGAACTGCGTCATGAACTGGGGGGTGTGCGACCAGGTGCGCTCGATGGCGGGAACCGCGCCGTCGGGGTCGGTGTTGAGCTCGTTCGCAAGGTGGGCCTGGCACTGCGCGCGCCAGGCCGCAGCCAGCGAGCAGAGCTGCGAGGCCTCGGTGTACACGCTCGCGCCGTTCTTGCGCGTGGCCGCCTCGGCCGACTGGAAGTAGCAGTCTTCCTGCCACTTCTCGGCCGAGATCGCACGGCAGGCTCCCAGAACGCCGGCCCAGTCGCGGTTCATCGCCGCGTGGCGGGCGCGCTCCGCGAGGCAGGTCTCGTCGGTGCAGTCGGGCCGCTCACCGGCGACGAGCGTGACCGATAGGGCCTCGGGCACTGGCAGCCGATCCGTGGCCGGCCCGGGCGACGCCCGGGTGCGCTCGCTCGGCGGCGGCGACTGCCCGTGGTTGTCGCGGAGGTGCGGCCGCTCGTTGATCCGGGTGCAGTCAGCCCTCGACGCCGTGGTCGGAGCCAACTCGCAGATTTTGGTGGTGTCGCCGGGGTAGGCCCGCGCCAGCGCCTGCAAGGCCACCGCTCGCTCCTCCGCCGACATCGCGCGCAGCTCCTCAACCACGGCAGCCTGGTCGGCCGCCCAGCGGGTGACGATGGGCGGAACAGGTTCCGCACACGACAAGAACAACAGCCAGACCAAGCCGCCTCCGCTAGCGCACGTTCACGAGGTCGGCGGTGAACGCACCGGTTTCCAGCACGACCAGGCCGGTGCCGGGAGCAAGCACCATCGTCCAGCCGCTGGGCCCGTCGCCCGGGCCCGAGATCGCGAACGAGGCAGCGTCGGGGAAAACGCCAAAGTAGGTCGCCGTCGGCGAGGCGTCGCCCACCGTCACCGTCCAGCTGCCCTCGGTGATCTCGTTGCCGAGCACGAGTTTGCTGCTCTCCCAGAGCACGACCGGCGGATCGATCGTGCCCACGCTTCCGAGCGCATCGGCATAGCCGCACAGGCCCAGCGACTCGTCGGCGTTTCCCGTCGGCAGCGACAAGTGCAGATCGCCACGCGGCTCGCCATCATCCCAGGCATCGCCCGAGCGCAGGCCGAGCACGATGCCGGTGCCGTCGGCGCAACCGCCCTCCGCCACGCGAGCGAGCAGGAACGCCGAGGCATCCAGCGCCGCCGTGTCGTCGACCGGGCTCGCCCCCGCGTCGAGCAGACGCATGGTGTAAAAAGTGCCGACCGCTGCGGGCCAGAAGCCCGTCGCGTCGAGCGTCTGGTTGGTGCCACCCGCCGCGCCGTCGCATGCCCCGAGGGCAAGAAACCACCAAGCCATCATGGGCCCCAGTACGTGGTGTGGTTGCTGGTGACCGCGTCCTGGTTGGGTAGCCAGAAGGCCGGCGCGCTCGGATCCAGTCCCTGCTCGGCCGTGGCCGGCCGGAAGGCCGTCACCCAGATCTGCGATTGCCAGGCCATCGGGTCGTCTTCGCCGTAGTTCACGAGGTTGCCGTAGGTTCGTTTGGAGGCGAAGGCGAGCCAGAAGACCTCGTCGTCGGGGAGCGGACCCCAGTGGGGCCACGAGTTGGTGAGGCCGGCGCCCTGGTTGGCGGCCGCGAGCTCGATCGGCTCGCCGCCTGAGGCCGAGATCACGTAGAGGGCCGCCTCCGCGTTGTCGTAGCCGCTGCCCTTGGCCATGTTGAAGGCCACCCACTTCCCATCGGGTGAGAACGACGGGTAGTACACGTTCAGCGTGTTCGCGTAGTCGTACTCGGGCTCGTAGAGCGTCGTGATCGCGCCAAGATTGCCATCGTCGTCGATGGGCACCAGGACGAGCTTGCCCTCGACGAAGCAGCAGTCGCCGTACATCTGCTTGGCGGCAACGGCGACGATCTGAGTGCCATCCGGCGACCAGTCCGGCTGCGTGAGGATGGTGTCGGCGACCGAGGTTTGCCGCACGAACGCCCCGGTGGTGGCGTCCCACAGGGAGAGCACTCCCGTCTCGTCGGAGGTCAGCATCTTCTTCCCGTCGGGATCGAGCGTGCTGTAGTAGCCGACACGATCACGGGTGGTGAGCTCCACCGGCTCGCTCCCGGAGATGTCGACGATCCCGGTGTAGAACTTGAGCTCGCCCTCGATGCCGTAGGCCACGCCCATGCGGTCTTCTCGCACCACGTGGCAGGCCACGCAGTTGGGCGCATTGAGATTGGGCGCGTAGTAGAGCTCAGGCTCCACGGCGTCGATCGGCACCTTCACGATGCCGGCGTCGCTCGTGGACCAGTAGTAGATCGAGCCGAAGGCATCGAGGCGGTTGACCGTCACCGAGCGGGTGGCCGAGGCGGCGAGGGCGTCGCCGGCGAGCGCGCGCACCTCGACCGCGACCTCGCCACCGGCGTTCGTCGCGGCGATCGTCTGCCAGGTGGCCCCGTCGACGGTCGCGGTGGTCTCGGTGGTGATCAGGTAGACCGTCGTGATCGCGGTCGTGAAGCTCAGCCGGTAGGCAGTGGCACCGGACAGCGGCTCCCACATGAAGCTCAGGCTGGGGATGTTTCGAGGCACGGCCACGCCGTCGGGCGGGTAAAGCCACTGGACCACCCCGGTGGCGGCGCCCGCGAAGTCGTCGACACTAGCCGCGCCGTCGGACTCGTCGATCACGTCGCCATAGACGACGGTGAGCTCGGCCTCGGCGCTCACGCCGGCGTGCTCGGCCACCACGGTGGTGATGGCGCCGTTCTCCGTGGAGGCGGTGAAGAGACCGTCGGCGTCGATGGTGCCGGCTGCGAAGTTGGACAGGCTCCACGACACCAGGTCGATCTCGGCGCGCGTGCCGTCTTCGAAGGTCGCCGTGGCCAGGTACTGGACCGTGGCCGCCTCGTCGGGAGACGTGTTGACGGTGGTCGATGTTGGGCTGATCTCGAGGGCGGTCACCGCGCTGGCCGGGACCACGACCTCGCCGCCCTCCCCGGCGCAGGCAACGAGTACGAGAAGTGGGAATTGGCTGCGCACGGGACTGATACTCGCCTCTCGGGCTGGTTATCATGTCGCTGTGCGCAAAGCTCTGCAATGGCTGTCGCTGCCCATCGCGGCGTCTTTGTCGGGCTGCCCCGACTACAGCGTCACCCGTCTCGCCGAGATGGAAACCTTCAACCAGCTCGACGGCAACCTCTCTGTCGACTTCGTCTGGGTGATGGACAACTCCGGCACCATGTCCGAGGAGCAAGCGAGCGTCGTCAGCGGCCTGGAGGTGTTCATCGACGTGCTCGAGAGCTTCGGCGCCGACTGGCAGGTGGGGGTCATCACCACCGACGCGGAGAGCGACACGGCGGGACAGATCATCGGTTCGGTGCTCACCCCCCTCGAGTCCGACGTGGAAACCGCCTTCGCGGCCGCCCTCGACGTCGGCTCCGACGGGGCGATCACCGAGGCTGGCCTCGAGGCGATGCGGCTCGCCACAACCGAGCCCCTGCGGTCCGGGGCCAACGCCGGACTCCTCCGCGACACCTCCGACTTGGCCGTGGTGGTGGTGTCGGATGAAGACGACCAGTCCAACCTCGCCACCACCGAGTACGTCGCGCACCTCGATGCGCTGAAAGGCGCGGGCCACGCACGGGTGTCGGCGATCGTGGGCGACCTCCCCGCCGGCTGCGCCACGCCCTACGCCGCCGCCGACCCGGGCCAACGTTACCGCGACGTGGTCGACGCCACGAGCGGCTACGCCGACACCATCTGTCGTCGCGACTTCAGCGACACCATGGAAGCGCTGGCCCTCAACGGCCTCGGCCTCACCGACACCTTCTACCTCGCACAGGTGCCCGAGCCGCCGTCCATCGAGGTCGCCGTGGCCGGCATCAAGATTTACCAGCGCCCGCAGAACGGCTGGCAGTACGACCCCGGCGCCAACGCCATCGTGTTTGACGGGTACGCCATCCCGGGCCCGGGCGCGCAGGTCGTCGTCACCTATTTCGCGTGGACGGGCACCTCGCTCGAGACGACGGACGAGGAGTCCACGGGCGACACGGCCGACGAAGCAGAGGCCGACGACGCGCCCTGAAGCTCGGCAGGGTCTTCGCGACCTCGGCGCGGTTGCCCTGCTTTCCCTTGCGCTCGCGGTCCTGGTGACGGGGATGCGGCCGGGCGTCGGCCTCGCAGGCCACCCGTCGGTCGACGCCTACGGCTCCTGGTGGTTCCAGTGGCTCACGGCGAAGGCCGTGGCCGGACAAGCGTCACTGGTCCACGCGGAGATGCTCTTCTTCCCCTGGGGCAAGGAGCTTTTCTCCCACACGGGGGCCAACGTCGTCGATGCGCTCGCCATCCTGCCCGTGCGTTGGCTCCTTGGACCAGAGGCCGCGTGGAACGCCTTGTACATCGGGGCCATCACCACCAATGGGATGGCGGCGGGGCTCGGCCTGCTGCGGCTGGGACGTGGCCGCCCCGCTGCGCTCGCGGCTGCTGCCGCGACCGCCCTCCACCCCTACCCGCTGTACGAGCTCGCCCAGGGCCGCCCCACGCAAGCCGTGCTGGCACCGCTGATCGGTTGCCTGCTCCTCGTCGAGTCGGCGTTGACCCGCCGGCACGACAAACAGCACGATCGCGTGCTCGCCGGGCTCGCCCTCGGCCTCGCCGGCTGGACCTACTGGTTCAGCGGACTATTCGGGGCCATTGGGGTGGCCGCGTTGTGCCTGCCGCGCGCGGGACGCGGGGGTCTCCGCACGCTCGCGGCGACGGGAATCGTCGCGCTCATCGTGGCTGCTCCAGGCGCTGTCCCCCTCCTCGCCCACCTCGGCCAGGGCGAGGTCCCGGGGCTCCTCCCCCTCTCCGAATGGTGGAAGGGCAGTCTCGACCTGGTGAACGCACAGGGCGACGAGGTGCGGGTGGCCGTCCTGGCGCTCGACGGAGAAGCGGTCTTTCGAGGCGCCCATGCAGACCGCGGGCGGGGCATCGCGCTCGGTGTCAGCTCACTGGCCCTGGCCATCCTCGCTCCGGGGCGCTGGCGCCTGGTCGCCATCGCCGCCGTGCTGCTCGCCGTTGGGCCCTTCGTCCTGGAGTCGCGAAACGTGGTGTACCTCGCAGCGGCCACGGCCTTTCCCCCGCTCCAGCGGCTCTACTGGCCGGTGCGCGCCGCGAGCCTGCTCGTGGTGGTTGGGGTGATTGGGGCGTCCACCTTCGTCGAGCGGTGGCGACTCCCGAGCTCCGTCGCAGCGGCCGTTCTCGCGCTCCCGCTTGGCGCGGAACTTTGGGTTCGAAACCTCGCGCCCCTCGATAGCTGGAGACTCCCCCCCGCCGCGGCCTGGCGATGTCTCGCCGGTGCAGGGGGGGCCAACATCGATCTCCCCTACGGTCGCGACCAGCTGCCGCTCGTCCACCAGACCTTCACGGGCCTCCCCATGCTCAATGGCATGCACGAGGCCTCGTCCTTTCTGGTTCCCGAGGACCAGCGCGCGTTGCGCGCCAACAACAGCTACCTCCGCGCCCTGCTCGAGGCGCCCCGCACCCCGCAGCGCGAGTTGCCCTGGAGCGAAGCAGATCGCGCCGCCCTCGCGCAACTCGGCTACCGATGGGTGACGCTTCGGCTCGACACCCTTGCGCAGCCCGGCGAGCCGGCGCCGCACCACGCGCGCGCCGTCCGAAAGCGACTCACCCAGCTCGCCGGTGACCCAGTCCTGGAATTGGACAGCGTGGCGGTGTGGGCGCCGTGGGGCGCCTCGATCGACTGCTCCGACGCGCCCCCTTCCGCGCGCGGCAACTTGACGCCGACCCCGGTCACGGGCCAATAGGGCGGCATGCTGCGAAAGGCCCTGCTGGTCGTCCTGGCGTACGCCGCCCTCGCCGCCGCGATCACCTGGCCTACCGTCCTCGACCCGGCGCGTCACATTCCCGGCGGAGAACGTACCGACCTGTGGGACGGCCTCTGGTCGTTCTGGTTCGCGGCCGAGCGGCTCGACAGCGGTGTGCTTCCGATGCGCGTCGACGGTCTGCTCAACTACCCGCTCGGCGGCACGCTCTGGGTGATCGACCCGCTCAACGCCCTGATCATGTGGCCGCTCCAGCACCTCGTGGGGCTGGCCACCGCCTACTCGCTCCTGGTCTTGTTCCACCTGGCGGCCACCGGCTCCGCGACCTGGCTCCTGGCGCGGTCGGTGACGGGAAGCGAGCGCGCCGCGTGGATCGCGGGCGCGGCCTTCGAGGCATCGCCACTGATGATCTCGCACGTTCACAACGGAGCGACCGAGGCGATCGGTGGTGCCTTCGTGCCGCTGGCCGCGTGGGCCACGTGGCGCGCCTACCAGTCGCCGGGCCCGCTCAACGGCGCTCTCTGCGCCGGCACGCTGGCGCTCGCGGCGGTGGGACACTGGTATTCTGGGGTGGACGCCTTCATTTTTTGGGGCATCCTCGTGCTGGCTTCGCTGGCCAACTGGGGCCAGGGCGGCGGCACGGTGGTTGCCCGGCTCTTGTGGCTGCTCGTCGCGGGGGCCGTGGCCGCGCTGATCATCATGCCTGTGGCCAACATCAGCCTGGTGGCGTCATCGTCCGCCGACAGTGTCGTCGAGATCAAGACCAGCGACGATCTCGCCGCTATCCGCCGCACGCTCGGCCCGGCCGACCCGGTTGGTTTCTTCCACCCGGGTGACTACCGGACGCCCGACTTCCGGGTCTTGTCCCAGTTCGCCGAGGACCACATTCACTGCGTGTACATTGGCTTCGTTCTCCTCGCGGGCGCGGTCATCGCCGCGTTCAGACGGGTGCGCGGGCTTGCGGTGCTGTGGGTGGCGGCAATCGTGTCCCTGGTGCTCGCGATGGGGCCCGTGGTCGTTCACGAGGGCAACCCAGTGCTCCTGCGACCCGACCTGCCGCTGCTCCTGCCCTATGCCGTCCTCGAACGGTTTCCTGGTTTCTCAAGCCTATCCCTCCTGTATCGCCTGTCGGAGCTGGGCATGGTCGCGCTCGCGATCCTGGCGGGCATGGGCTGGGCGAGCCTCGGTCGCATCGCGGCCACGTTGTCGACTGCCGCGATGCTCGCGGAGGTCGCGCTCCTGTCGCCGGTGGCGGGGCTCCCGGGGCACACCGACGGGCGCATCCCCGCGGCGATGTTCGCCCTCGCGTCGGCCCCCGAGGGCGCCGTGATCAACTTCCCCATCGCCGGCGGGCGCGCCTACCTTTACCACCAGTCCGCGCACGAGAAGCCCCTGGCGGCCACGCTCAACTTCACGGCGAACTCCACCGCGCTCACCTTGTGGGAGCTCTGCCTGGCGCTCGCGGAGGAGATGGACCCGTCCGTGCGCGCGCAGCTGATCAGCGGCGAGGCCTATCGACTAGGTGTCCGCTACCTCATCGCGCACCCCGACCCCAACGTGAATCCCGACTCGCTGAGCAACGCCATGCAGGTGATTCGATCGACCTACCGACCGGCCATCGAGGGCGGCGGGATCGAGATCTATCGCTTCTACTAGGCCACCCGCATTCGCGCTCACTCCTCGGGGATGCCCGCCCAGCCGCTGCCCTGCACCATCTGACCACCCTGGTTCAGCTGCGCTCCGGGGGCGGAGGGGATGCCGTCGGCCACGCCCCGACCACCGCTGGTGTGTACGCGTTGCGCCTCGATCCCGAGCAGGGTCTCGGCGAGCGAGTCCTCGTCTTCAGAGCTCACGCAGGCGACGCAGCCGAAGAACTCCACCAGGGACCAGTGGCCGAGCAGGTCGGTCCACCCGGCCGGGCCGAGTGCCGAGCGGAGCTCCACCGCGATGCGATACTTCTCCCTCTGGAGTTGCGAAATGCGCTCCCCGAGGTCGGCGACCGACGCGCTCAGCGCCGCAGCGGCGTTTGCATCGGTGCCATTGGCCTGGTCGATGCTCCGCGACACGGTCGACACCGCGCCGTCGATCGCCACGGCATCGGCCGCCAAACTGTAGCGCAGGCGCAGGATCAGGGCGCGCACGCGGTCGTCGGCCTCGTTGGCGTCGAGTGGGAACTGGCGGGCGCCGAGGCCGAGCGACTTCACGTCGGCACGGATCGCGCCCAGATAGCCGGTTTCGAACACGTCGGTGCCCACCAGCCGCGCGTGTCCAGCGGCCCCTGAACCGCCGAGGAAGGCCTCGGCGAGGCGCGCCTCCTCCACCAGAGCGGCGCGCTCACCGAGCGTAAAGGCTTCGAGCGCCTTCCGGGCGGCCGCGCTGTCGCCCTCGGTGGCCACCAGCTCCGCGAGCCGGTATTGCGCAATCCGAAGCTCGTCCTGGAGCGCTCGGCGCGAAACGACGCGAGCACGAGCAAGGTCGCCGAGACGAGCCACGGACTCCGCGTCGGTGTCGGCCACGGTCCCCAGAGTGGTCGCCGCGTCGACCCAGAGGTCGCCACTGGAGACGGTCGTCACGACCTGCGCGACCAGGGCCTCGGTCGCTGCGGGCTCGTTTGCCGGGGACGTTTCCGCGGGCGGCGGGGGCGTTGCCGCCCGGTTGCCGTCGCAGCCGGCCAGCACGAGGCTGCCGACGATCAGGGCAGCGGTCAGCGCTTCGGACGTTGCCGTCGATTTCATCTGCCGCGGCTAACCGTTGCCCGAGGCTCAGGGCGCCTCGCTACCGAGCGTCCGGTCGATCGCCAGCGCCAGCACGCGGGCCCCCTCGGCCGAAGGATGCACCATGTCGGTGAACAAGTCGGTCGGCGACTTGCCGGCCTTGGCAAACGCTGCTGTCCCGTCCACGAAGGTGACCCCCTCCGCGTCGGCAACCTCTTTCATCGCCGCCCGGTAGTCGTGGAAGTCATAGTGCTCGGTCGCCGTCGAGTCGGAACGATGGGGAAACGCGAGCAGAACCGGAGCGCCGCCGCGCTCGCGGACCAGATCGATCATGCGGTGCAGGTTTTCGACGTACAGCGGGAGCGCCACGCGGTGCGCGGTCTTGGCGGTCGCGGGGCAGAGGTCGGCGCCGGGCGCCAACCAGCCGGTGTGACAACCCCCCGACGCCTTCTTCTCCGCGACGGGAGGCGGCGGCAGGAGCAGGTCGGCCAGGGTCTCCACGACCGCACTCGCGCGAGCCGCCCGGCGCAGGCGATGCAGGGTACCGCGGTCGAAACGCTCCTCGTCCGACATGTCCGTGAGCGAGGCGTCGTTGAACTGGTTGCCAATGATGACCACGTCGGGCTCGAAGTCGAGGCACCCCGCCTCCAGTTTCGCCAGTGTCTGCAACGATGTGTGCCCGGGGACGGCGCATGCGGCCGGCTGGTACTCGCGGTCGGGGAAACGCGCCTCGCGCAGGCGGGCCAAGCGAGCGATCACCGTGTCGCGCCACTGGAGGCCGAAGCCGAAGCTGCACGAGTCGCCCGCCGCCACGATCCGCACCGCCTCGTCCTTGGGCTCCGAGTAGCCTGGACTACGCATCAGGTAGCGATCCACCTCGCTGGCGGGGAGATTGAGCGCGACGTTGCCCTCGGCCTCCAGGTCCCAGCCCGGCACCGTCGACACCTCCACCCAGCCCTCGCCGGTCCGGGCGGTGCCGGAGACCGGGAAAACCCGGAAAAAGACCTCCGACCCACCGAGCAACACGGCCGGGACGAGCAGCGAAAAGATGACCTTCTTAGAACGATTCACGTGAGATGGCGGCAACCGGAAGGCCCGGACGAGCCAGAAGACTACGTCGGCGAGGCCCCACAGGCAACGCCGCCGCCTCGCGAGATAGCAGCGTCGGCGATGCTGCACCGTCGGAATGCCATCTTCATCGCCGCGGCTGGGTTGTCCCTCGCCGCGGGCATCCGCGCCACCCTCGCCGCCACCGCAGAGACGTCGGCGCCCGAAGGCTGGACCTTCTCGCGCAACGACATCCCCGCGGCCCGTGCCATGGCGGCCGGTCCCCTCCGGCCCACGCCGCACCGCCTCGGCTTGTCGGCGATGCAAGGGGTGGTGCGCTCGGCCGACAAGGTCTACCAGCGAGTCGCGGTCGACCTCACCCTGCCCGAGGGCGGCGCGCTGACAATGACCTTGTTCGACGCGGTCCCGGCCACCTTCCGACCGTCGCTGGTGATCGTCGGCGGCGGCGAGGAAGACGCGCCAGGCGGGGCGCTGCGCCCCACGAAATCGGCGATGGGCGACGAGTTGGACTGCAAGCCGAGCCGCCTGCCACGCATCGAGCCAGGCTCGCACCGGGTGGAGCTCGACACCAGTACCGCCACCTGGTCGGTCCTCGTCGACGGCGAGATCCAGATGCACTGCGCCGCGCGGGCCATCCACTTCCGCACGCTCGATCTCACGCCGGGACAGTACCGGGTGAACGTTCGAAACGTCACGCTTGGCGACCCCTCCGAGCCAGTGGATTGGCCGCTCGGCGGGGGCGGTTGGCTTCTCGACGTCGTCGCCGTGGTGGTGGGCCTCGTCACCGCCGGGGCTCTAGGCTTCGGGCTCGCCGCCGCGGGTTTCCGCCCCGTCGCGAGCGGCGTGGCCACCGCCGCGCTGCTCACGGCCCTGCCACTCTCCCTGCTCGATCTGCGCGTTCTCGCGGCCCGCTACCGGCTCCTCCCCGAGGTGGCCGTTTCGGTGCCAGCGCTCTTGCCGATCACCCTCGCGCTCCTGGTGGTCGCTCACTTGCCGAGGCCTCAGTCAAGCCCCGGCTGGGCACGCTGGATCCGCGACCTGATCGCGGTCGCGGGAGCGGTCGGCCTCGCTATCGCCACGGCCGAGGCTGGCTCGGTCACCGTCGCCAGCCTCGTCACGTTGGCGTTGGTCATCGCCCTCGGTGTCCCCTTGCTCGGCGCGGCCGAGTCGATCCGTCGTTCCCTCGCGCTCGCCGCGCCGCTCTCGGTTGCCGCCGCGGCGAGCCCCGAACGCTGGGTGGGCCACCTCCTCGGGCTCGGGATCCTCATCGCCGCAGCGGGGCTCACGCCCACCATCGGTGCCGCACGCCCTCGTCGTGCCCTGCTCTTCTCGCTGGCGAGCGCCGTCCTTCTCCTCGGCGCGACGGAGGCTGCCTTCCGCGCCGGGCCGCAGAACGGGGCGTGGACCAACGATCCGGAGCAGGCCTTCGACGTGCTCGACGCGGCTGGCACGGCAGGCCAGGGCGTGCGGATGGCGGCGACCTCAGGCGACACCACGTCCAGCTTCGCCCGGGAGTGCTACGCGAAGGCGGTACCGCGCTCCCACCCCGCCGCCACGATCACGGTATGGGGCGGCTCCGCCACTGCCCCCACCGACCGCGACGACCTGCCCTTCTACTTTCCGGCCGTCGTAGAAGAACTGTGGGGCCGCCAGTACCCGCGCGCGCGGATCCAGGTGGTCAACCAGGGCGTGCCCGGCTGGACGAGCAACGAGATCAAGCGCTGCGTGAAGGAGCTGGCGGACGATCTCTCCCCCGAACTCGCCATCCTCTACCTGGGCCGAAACGACACCGTGGGCTTCGCCGGCGTACAGGCCGGCGGCAACAGCGGAAAGCGGAACCAAAGTTTTCTCCAGCCGTTTGCGCTGCTGCGAGCAGTGCGATTCGCGCTGCTCGGCGTGGTGGCCGACGGCTCCGTCTCGCCGGCCCCGCCCAGTGTTGCACGGCAGAACATCCTCGCCATCGCCGACCGCGTGAGCGCGCACGGCGGCAACACGCTGTTGCTGTCGGAGGCCACGTTCCCAAGGTCCGTGACATATCGTGACTACCACCGCATGCTGGCCGACGTGGCAGCCGAGCGGGACGACGTGGAGTTCCTCGACACGGCCGCGCTCCTCGAGCAGGAGCTAAACGCGTCATTCTTCATCGACGAAGTCCACCTTTCCGCGCTCGGACACCAGCATCTGGCCGGCCTCATCGCACAGTTTCTCACCGAGAATCGGGCCCTGATGGGCCTCGTCGGCGACTCTCCCACCACCGGGAATCCGGGTCCCCTTCCCCCCCCGGCACGTCAGCGCCCGTGACAAAATCTGAAGTCAGCCCTAGCGCTGCCGACGGGAGGGGGCTACCATCGTTCTACCAGCGAGTAATCCATGCGCGCCCTCCCCTTGACCTTCAGCAGTGTCCTGCTCACTCTCGCCTTCGTCGGCTGCCCCGGCGAGACCGGCAAGGACAACACCGACACCGTTGACACCGGCCCCACCGACACCCCCTGCGACGAAGACGGCGACGGCTACTGCGTCTCCGACGGCGACTGCGACGAGAGCAACGCCCTCGTCAACCCGGGCGTCGCGGAAGACTGCGACGGCATCGACAACAACTGCAACGGCGAAGTCGACGAAGGGGTGATGGGCACCTTCTACACCGACGGCGACGGCGACGGCTACGGCGACAGCAGCACCGGCGCCGAGGCTTGCGAGCCTGGTCAGAATCAGGTGTCGGTCGACGGCGACTGCGACGACGCCAACGACACCGTCTTCCCCGATGCCGCCGAGCGCTGCGACGGGCTCGACAACGACTGCGACGGCGACATCGACGAAGAAGTCACCTCCACCTGGTACGCCGACAACGACGGCGACGGCTACGGCGACGACGACAACAGCGCCGAGGGCTGCGACGCCCCCGTTGGCTGGGTTGCGGCCGGCGGCGACTGCAATGACAACGAGGCCCTCGCGTGGACCGGTCACGTCGAAGAGTGCGACGGTGTCGATAACGATTGCAACGGCGAGGTCGACGAAGGCCTCGGCAAGACCTACTACGCCGACAACGACGGCGACACCTACGGCGACCCCGACAACAGCGCCAGCGACTGCGCCGAGCTGGGCGACGGATGGGTCGGCAACAGCGACGACTGCGACGACACGCAGATCACCGTTTACCTCGGTGCCACCGAGTACTGCGACGAGCTCGACAACGACTGCAACGGCCTGATCGACGACAGCCCGGTCGACGCCGTCGAAGGTCCGACCGACGCCGACGGCGACGGCTTCGGCGACGCCACCAGCACCAGCTGGAGCTGCGACCCGGCCGACAACACCCTCGACTGCAACGACGCCGACCCGAGCGAGCCTCAGGTCGCGGACGCTGCGAGCACCTCCGGCGCCCCCGACGGCTCGATGGCCAACCCCTGGGCCGCCATCCAGGACGCCATGGACAACGCCACCGAGTGCGTGGCGGTCGTGGCGGGTGTCTACACCGAGAACCTCAACTTCAACGGCACCAACATCTCGGTGTTCTCGATGGATGGGGCCGAAGCCACCATCATCGACGGCAGCAGCGGCGGCTCGGTCGTCAGCTTCAGCAGCGGTGAGACCTCGGGCGCCGAGCTCTCCGGCTTCACCCTGATGAGCGGCACCGGCACCATGGACGAGGTGGTCGATTCCACCGAGTGCGGC
>SXON01000231.1 GCA_005778355.1 Pseudomonadota bacterium
CGCGACCCTCAGCTTGGAAGGCTGATGCTCTACCAACTGAGCTACTCCCGCTCGTAAACTTGGCGCTCGTGAACTAGGTTCTCGGAAAATGGTGGGGAGAAGTGGATTCGAACCACTGTAGGCGTATTGCCGGCGGGTTTACAGCCCGCTCCCATTGGCCGCTCGGGCATCTCCCCGTAAACGCAAAAGAACGATGGTGAAAGCTGGCGGCGGGACTTGAACCCGCAACCGCCGGTTTACAAAACCGGTGCTCTGCCAGTTGAGCCACGCCAGCGACGGGACCCCTCCGGGCCGGGCGCGTTTTACTCGCGCCCCGGCTGGTGTCAAGGGGTGTCGGCGCTCGGCGTGGCGAAGCTGCCCGAGGGCGCGGCCTCCGACAGCTCGACCTTGGCGACGCTCACCTTCTCCACGCGGCCATCGGGTCGCTCCATGGTGACGCGGCCGGGCACGAGCAGTGTGGGCGTGATGGGCAACCAGCCGGCATAGCTGAAAAGCAGCGGTCCGCCCTCGGTCACGTAGCGCGCGCTGAGCAAAACACCGGTCTGAGCGTCCACGTCGGCGAAGGCGAGCCCTGCGCTATCTGGGTCTTCACCCCGGCCCAGGCGCACCCCCTTCTCCGCGCCCTCGAGCAGGAGCAGAGGCGCCTCCGGCGGCGCGGCGAGTAGCGTGGGCACGTCCAGCGCGAGGCCGAGGA
Source organism: Pseudomonadota bacterium (assembly GCA_005778355.1). GTDB lineage: Bacteria > Myxococcota_A > UBA796 > UBA796 > SXON01 > SXON01. Next base: position 695 of record SXON01000231.1, read on the forward strand.
CCGCCTCGGGGGCGAAGGCGTCCGCCTGGTTGACCAGAATGCCGATGTCGCGACTCGACAGCTGCCCGCCCGCCTTGAGCCAGCCACCGTTCGCGGTCACCACCAGGAGGCTGTCCTCTCCGCCATCCTTGACGTCCACGGAGAGGCGTCGCGAGGCGCCCTCCCGCCAGTAGTCATGGGTCGCCTCGAGGGTGCGTCCCTCGGCCTCGAGCGTGCGGGTGAAGACGAAGTGCACCGCCTTGGCGCGGGCAAGCTCGGCAGCGCCGCCGCCCGGTCCGCCGTGCGCCGCCAGCGTGGCCGTCACGACGCTCGCGGCGCTGGGGGTGGCTGCAGTGGTCGCGACCGGCGCATCAACCGCCTTGCGGGCCCCACCCTCCGCGATCACGCTGAACGAACGCTGCGTCGCGCTGGCGAGCGACTGTGCGGCGCGGGTCGCCTCCTCCTCGCTGACAAAGCCCTCGACCAGCGCTACCCAGGTCCAGCCCTGGCCGAGCCGGAACCGCTTCACCACGCGAGCCCGGAAGCCCTTGGCGGCGGTGGCCGTTTCCAAGGATGCGAGCTCCTCGCGCGTCGCCGCCGGCGAGCTTTCGAGGCTGTACGTGGGCGCGGCAAGCGCGACGGAAAGGCTGAAGGCGAGCGCGGCAATCACCCCGCCCGGCTATCGCGCTCAGAACGCGCGCAGCGAGATCTCGTAGAGGCCCGCGCCGGACTCCGCACCCACGAGGATCACGTACTGCTGGCCGCCCTCGAGCTCCACGTAGGCGAAGGCCTCCTCGCCAGAATCGGCCGAGCGACCTCCGACGTTGTACATCATCGAGTAGCTGAAGTCGTCGTCCTCATCAACGGCGTCCCAGTCGATCCAGTCGTCGGAGTAGGCATCCACCGAGCCGGGCAACGAGCCCCCGTACTGGCTGCACTGCGCCACGAGCACCTGCTCCACCACGCTCGTTGGCGTCGGCTCGTCGGCATCGGGTACCAGGTCGCCGTCCCAGTCCTCGGCGCAGGTCGGCAGGGTTTCGGTCGCCTGGACGCCACAGGCGTCGAAGTCTTCCGGCTCCGTGCCGAGGCTACTCGACAGGAACTCCTGATAGTACATGTACTGGAGCACCGACGTCGGGAACTGAAACTCCGGTGCGTCTACGCAGGTGGCATCGCTGTGGGTTTCCTCGGGGGTGGGCGAGGGGAGCCACTCATACGGCGCCACGGCAATCCACGGGTCGTTCGGCGTTGCGCTACCGGAGGAATCGAAGCGTCGGTCGAGCCAGATGGCCACCGGCACCGTCGTCCCCGCCCGGCGGTCACGCAGGTCGAGCAACCAGCGGTCGGTGTCCGCGACGCTGCCCTCGGCCTCCTCGCCCTCAGGGTCGACGTAGGTGACCGAAGTGGCCTCGGTGATGTCGCCGATGCCGAAGATCTGGCTGCCATTGCTGGGCAGCATCGGCAGGTAGATCGGCTGGACGTCCGTCGGCGCGATCATGTTCTCGACGGTGTAGTCGGGGCTCGCGGGGTCTTCCCACCGTACGACCGCGCCGACAAAGCCGGTGCCGCCGTACTGGATCTCGAGCGCCGCCTGGTCGTAGGGGATGCCGTCGAGTCGCACCACCGTGGCGCCGTAGCCCCCGGCCACGGTGCCGTCGTAGTCGAAGGCCGGGTCGAAGTGGTAGGCGTCGGTGTTGCCCAGCGTGACGTCGCTGTCCTCGATCAGCTCGGGGTCGGCGGTGTGCCCGCCCTGGTAGGCGTAGTTGGTGCCGTTGAGCGCGATGCCGCGCTGGTAGCCGTTGGCCCCGTAGAGGTTGTCGCGCATGGCCGGGGGTGAGGAGAGCGTTTCCACGTTGGGGTAGGCCACCAGATCGCCACGCAGCATGGCGCTGCCGTCGGACTGGGCGACGCCGGTCATCAGCGTGGAAAGCTGCCAGTGCACCACGAGATCGTCGAACTCCAGGTCGTCGAGGTTGGCGTCGTCGCCGAGCGCACCCTCGATCGAGTCGATCCCCGTGGTGTCGGTCTGCACGATGTTGGCAAGGAAGGCGGTGGGATTGTCCGCCTGCGTCTGAGCGTACTCGTAGAGCCAGACCGCGAAGAGGTACTGCGCGCCCACGTCACTGCTGTCGAGACTCCCCTTGGAGTCGGCGTCGACCAAGGACGCGAGGTGCGGCGCGTCCAAGTACTTCCATGCGTCAGCGTGGAACTGCGCACCGAAGCCGCAGCGGTCGGCCGCCATGGTCCCGAGCACGTGGTTGAGCCAGTCCTCCTCGACGCTCGAGCCCCCGGCCTCAGAGTGCTGGTAGTAGCTGATCAAACTCACCAGCGAGCGCGCCACCTCGGCGGCAACCGAGTAGTTGGTGTAGCTGTCGATCGACACCTGAGCGTTGTAGTTGTAGTAGCCGGCCGGGTCGGGCGCGTAGACGTAGATCACCTCGCGCTGGTCGCTGCCCGGGTTGGTCTTCACGTCGTAGTCGCGCAGGTCGACCGAGGGCTCGGCGTAGGACGGCACCACGCGGTCGTGGTCTTCCTCGTCGCTGCTTGTCGTCGGCAGGATGTTCAGCTCGGGCGTGATGAAGACGTCGACGCGGCCATCACCGTCGATGTCGGACACGTCGCCAAACATGCCGGTGACATTGGGGAAAATGTTGAGGTCGATGATGTCCGCGATGGTGCTGAGATCACAGTTGTCGAAGCCGAAGGTCTCGTACGGGTGGGCCTCGTCGACGACACCGTCGCACTCGTAGTCCCAGTCGATGTACACCTCGTTGTCCACCCAGATGGCCACGTTGTCGCCGAGGGCCCAGAGGGTGGCGTCCTTCACCGCATACTCGGTGGACTTCTCCATCTCCGTGCGCACACGGAACACGTCCTCCACCACGCCGATGTCGGCGCTGTCGAGCACGTCGCGACGCGGGACGTTGACGGCAGGCGCGAACACGTGATCGGCGGCTGGCTTGCTGGCCGCAGCCCCCGGCGGGGGCGGACCGGCGGTGGCCGCCGTGGCGGTGGTGTAGCGCAGGTTGAAAGTCTGGTCGCTATCGGCGTTGTTGACGAGCACAAGGTAGAACTGCTGGCCCTGATTCAGGTCGCCGGACTCGTCTTCCAGCGAAACCGCCTCGGGGCTGGACGTGGCCGCGAAGTCGACCCAGTCGGCGGGGTCGTCGAAGTTGTACTCGTTGCCCGTGCCCGTGTCGTCGGGGCCCGTGTCGGTATCGGTGTCGGAATCCGTGTCGGTGTCGGTGTCGGTGTCGGCCTCCACGTAGGCGGCATCCTTGTCGAACTCGGGCGGTCCCACGATGCAGCCCATGGCGAGAAGGAGGGAGGCGGGAAGGAACAGGCGGTGCATACGTGAGTCCTCGGGTGCCAGGGCACTAGCCGCCGCACGCTACCATAGGCGCGCTCACCACGTCCACGGCGCTTGACTCCGCGCGCGTTTTCCGTATAAGCGCCGCCGATCCCCTGGGAGCGCCCGATGTCCGTACTCGCCTACCTTCTCCTTGCCCCCCTCGCCTGCGACGGCGGTTCCGATGACTCGAAGGACACCGAGGACACCGCCTCGGGGAGCGGTCGCGACTTCAGCGACTTCGTGAGCACGACCACCGCCTACGTGGGCGACCAAACCTGCATTGGGGGCAGCTTCGGCGACGTCGACCCGAGCAAGCAGGTCGACGTCACCCTCAACGGCGAGGTCCGCAACTTCGAAGACGACGAGCCGGTGCCCGACGCCACCGTGAAGTTCTGGTTCAGCGACGACATCAGCGCCAGCATCGACGTGGAGGAAACGGCCGACGCCAACGGCGCGTTCAGCACCACCGTCCCGGTGTGCGAGCCCATCGGCTACGGCACCTTCACCCCGCCGGAGTGGGAGGAGACGGTGGACACCTACGAGGTGCACCAGATCTTCGGCTACGAGGAAGACGGCGTGGCCAGCGAGTGGGTCAACAGCGTGAGCCGTGCCACCGCCAACATCATCCCCGCCGTCATCGGCGTGGAATGGGACGAGACAACCGCGATCATCGCCGGGACCGCCTACGACTGCGCCACCGGCACCGACGGCGAGTCCGAGTTCTTCGGGCACGCCCAGATCTTCGTGCACGACGGCAACGGCACCCCGCCCGATGCCACGACCGTCTACTACTTCAGCGACCTCGATCTCCCCGTTGCCAACGAGACCCAGGCCGACGTCAACCCCGGCAACGGCCTGTGGGTGGCCGTCAACGTGCCGACCGGCACCTGGACCGTGGAGATGTGGGGTTACGACGGCGCCGAGTACGTGAACCTCGGCAGCACCATCCTCACGATCAAGCCAGGGTCGGTGAACATCTCGAACATCTTCGCCGGTCGCACCGACGGGCTCGGGTACCCCGACTCCTGCCTGGCCGAGTAGATGGGGGCCGCACGCTCACTGGCGCGCGGGCTGGCCCGCTGCCTGCCGCTGGGGCTCGCATTCGTCGCGAGTGAAGCTCACGCCGACGCGCCCGACAACTGGAAGTTCAGCCTCGATGGCTTCTACCGCGTGCGGGCCTACGACTTCATCGACCTCTACGAGGGGCAGGCCGCGGGCGGCACCTACCTCACCCACAAGGTGCGGCTGCAACCGCAGCTCAACTACGAGGATCGCGCCAAGTTTTTCATGATGGTCGACATGCTCGACGGGGTAATCTGGGGTGACAACCAGTCCCTGGCGAGCACCGCACTTTTCGCGGGCGACCCGAGCTACACGGGGATCGACGGCACCGAGGTGGAGCCCATCGTGGTGCGGCGCGCGTGGACCGAGTTCAAGGTGCCGGTGGGCCTGATCCGCGCCGGTCGCCAGGCCAGCCAGTGGGGCATGGGCCTCCTCGCCAACGGCGGCGACGGCTTCGATGACACCTTTGGCGAAAACAAGTACGGTTCAACCTACGACCGCATCCTCTTCGCCACCCGTCCGATCACCGTGGGGACCACGGTGGCGAACATGGTGAACAGCAAGGCGAAGGTACGTGACATCCCGCTCATCACGGCCATCGGCGTAGACCGCCTCGTCGAAGACCCGCTGATCCAGTACTACGGCTACACCTGCGACCCCGAGTCAGGTGACGACGACTCTCGTTGTTCCGCCAGCGACGACCACTCCTGGACCGAGGAACGGGAGGACGAGTACCGTTCGGACGCCTGGTGGGTCGACACGCAAGACGACGTGTACGAGATGGTGTACGTGCTGGTTTACCGCGGCGAGGACGTGCAGTTCACCAAGTCGCTGAAGGGCGACTTGACCGCGGGTTTCTACATCGTCAACCGCATCCAGGCGGAGACCGAGTCCGACGTCTTGATCGTCGACGGCTACGTGAAGTCCGAGGTAGCGAACACCTACTTCGAAGCCGAGATGCTCACCATCCAGGGCGGCACGCGGGCCATCACCCTGTCCGACGCCGAGGCCGAGGATCCCATCCTGAAGAACGCCGACATCTGGGGCTACGTCATGCGCGGCGGCTACCAGGACCAGAAGTACACGGCGCTCATGGAGTACGGCTACGCGTCGGGCGACGACAAGCCGACCGACACGGAGTTCACCGGTCGTCCGCTGCACCCCGACCACAACGTGGGCCTGATCTTCTACGAGGAGATCATGGCGCGCGTGACGGCGGAGGCCTGGGGCGAGGGCGCCCGGGGACTGTGGAGCAACGGCGGGGTGTACAACAGCCGCTACATCTACCCAAACGTGCGCTTTCGCCCTCTTCCCAACTGGGAGATCATCGGCGCCTACATGATGGCCTGGCCCGACAAGCCCGACGGATCCCGCGTGCGCTGTGCCGAGGGCGACGACGTGGAGTGCACCGCCTACACCGCCACCAGCGACTACCTCGCCTGGGAGGCCGATCTCGGCGTGAAGCACAAGTGGGCTGACCACATCAACTTCTCGCTGGAAGCCGGCTACGCCCACGTGACCGACCGCATCCCGCTGAAGACGACGGGCCTCCAGTACGAGGCCGACGACGAGGGCCACGAGTACGGCAACTTCTGGACGGTGCAGTCGCGCATCGCCTACGAGTTCTAGGTGACGACGCTGCTCCTCGCGGTTGGCCTCGCCCTCGCCGGGCTCGCCGAGGACGTGGAAACCGCAGCGGACGCGGAGCAGCCGACCGACACGCGCCAGGCCGCCTTCGGACGCCTGCACGCCGAGGAACACACCGGCGCACTGGTGAAGATCGCGAAGGACGCCGATACGACGCCGGCCAAGCGGTGGGTTGCGGTGCGGGCCCTGGGAAAGAACGAGTCCGTCGCCGCTCGCGACGCCCTCATCGAGTTCCTCGCTAGCGACAACGCGCCGGTGCGCATTGCCGCCTGCCTGGCGCTCGGCGAACGGGGCGACCGCGCCCTCTCCGGTCGAGTCGCAGCGCGGCTTGAAGACAAGGCCCTCCTCGTGCGACACGCCGCCGCCGATGCGCTCGGCCAGTTGCGCGACCCCGGCACCATCCCCGACCTCGCCCGAGCCCTCGAAGACCCAAGCAACCACTACCGGGGCACTTCGATGTGGGTGCGGCGCCACTTCGTCGAGGCCATCGGCAGCATAGGCGGCGACGGTGCCATCGCGCCGCTCAAGAAGGCGCTCGACGATGGCGACCAGGACGTGGCGCAGGCTGCCGTGAAGGGTTTCGAGAAGGTGGCCGGTTTCTCCTACGGCGAAGGACGAAGCGATGCCGAGGAGCAGGAAGCGTGGCGACGGTGGGCCAGCCAGCGCGGCGGCTAGGCGCTCAGCGCGTCACCTGAAGTTTCAGCACCGTCTTCCCAATCCCGATCGTGTCGCCCGAGCGTAGGCGGCCGACGAGGACGCGGCGACCGTTGTGGTAGGTACCGTTGGTCGACCCGAGGTCGCGCAGGAAGATCATGTCTCGACCGAAGACCTCGACCACCGAGTGACGGCGGCTCACCTCGCCGTCTGACAATGGCACCTCGCCATTTCGACGACCGATGTTCACATTACCACGGGTGAACCTGAAAACCTTGCCGGTGTCCTGGCCCGCGACGACCTCCACCAGGGCGTTGAGCCCTGGCGGCAGGCGCAACTCCTGGCCGATCACGTCGGCGGGGGAGCGCGTACGCTCGCCGCTGCCGGCGATCTCCACCAGCTCCTCTTCGAGCAGCCACGCGAGGTCGGCGCTGGCCGCCGGGTTGGATTCCGGGGCCTTCTCTTCTGCCGTTTGCGGCTCCTCAGGCGCGCCGACAAAGAGGATCATCTTGGTGCTACCGACCTGGATCTCGCTGCCGGGCCGGAGCACCAGTTCGCGCACGAGGCGGCCATCGACCATGGTGCCGTTGGTGCTGCCGAGGTCGGTCAGGACCCACTCCGCCCCGCGGGCCGACACCTGGCAATGCCGACCGCTCACCAGGGGGTCGTCGAGCAGCAGCTCGCCTTGCCGACGCCCAATCACGAGAGGCTCGCGCGGCGGCAAGGGCACATTGAGGCCCTGCCTCGCGCCGTGCACGATCTTGAGAAAGCTGCGGGCCATCGAACGCTAGGCGCTGCGCCCACGAGCGGCGAGCGACGGCTTGGCGACGCGTTGCCGCGCGCCCTTCCAGTACAGGTGGAAACGCCCAGGCAGCTCGCGGCCCACCAGCTCCTCGGCAAGGCACCCCGCCGCGCCGAGGCGGTCGAGGTCGACACCCGTCGATACACCCATCTGCTCGAACACATTGACGAGGTCTTCCGTGGCCGCGTTGCCGCTGGCGCCGGGCGCGTAGGGGCAACCGCCCATGCCGCCGACCGAGCCGTCGATCTGCCGCACACCCGCCCGGTAGGCCACCACCGCGTTCGCGAGCGCGGTGCCACGCGTGTCGTGAAAATGGACGGCGATCCGGTCGAACCCGACGCCGAGACTGGTCGTGACAGCGGCGAGCACCCGCTCGACCTGCGCCGGGTCGGCCATGCCCGTCGTGTCGCCCAGAGCCAGCGTTTGCGCGCCGGCCGACAGCAGCCGCTCGCCGATCCGGAGCGTGTTCTCGACCGGCACGTCGCCCTCGTCGGGACAGCCGAAGACGGTGGAGATGTAGCCGCGAACCTCCATGCCCTCGTCGCGCGCGACGCCGATCAGCTCCTCGACGCTGGCGAGCGACTCGCGCACCGTGCGGTTCACGTTCTTCTTGTTGTGCGTTTCGCTGGCGCTGAGGAAGGTGGCCACGTGGCGAATGCCGCACTCGATCGCCCGCTCGAGGCCCACCTGGTTGGGCACCAGCGCCCAGTAGCGAACACCCTCGTGCCGCGGCAGCATGCGCACCAGCTCAGCCGCGTCGGACAGCTGTGGGATCCAGCGGGGACGCACAAAGCTGGTGATCTCGATGTCGCGCAGGCCGCTGGCCACGAGGGCCTCGATCAGCGCGACCTTGCCCTCGGGCGACACGACCGCCGCCTCATTCTGGAGACCGTCGCGAGGCGACACCTCGTAGATGGAGAGCGAGTCCATTGATCTCACCCTATCACGGCCCGCTGGGAGCCGGGATGGAACAACGCCGACAGTAGCGCCGACGCCGCGTGCACGGCGAGGCCGCGCGACACCCCCGCCCACCAGGCCGGATCTTCGGCGAGAGTGGCCGAGAGCTCGGGGCCCCGGCGCTCGGGGGCCCGGTGGAGCAGGCCCGCCCCGGCCTTCACCACCCGCAGCGTATGACGCTGCAAGGTGTAGGCGCGGAAACGCTCCGCCTGCCCCTCGGGCCAGGGCTCCACGACCACTGCCGTCGCGTCGCGGAGACCGTCGATCAACGAGTCGGTGTCGAGCACGGCGGCGCCCGTCGACGCGGCGCGCTCGCGCACCAGGGTGAGGCGCTCGGGGTCGGGCGCAAAGCCGACCGGGTGGACGAAGGCCACTGAACCGCCGAGGGTGGCGAGGGCCACTGCGAGGTCGAGCGCGCGGGGAGAGGCGTCGCCCAGCACCGCCAGCCGGTGACTCGCCAGCGGTGCTGCGGCGCGCAACGCGAGCAGGTCGGCCAGCGCCCCCACCGGGTCGCCCGTTGCGCCATCCGCCACCAGCACCGGCCCCGGGGAGGCTGCCACGAAGGCGCCCGCGCGTTCGGCGGACCAGCCAAGGAGCACCGTGGCCGGCGCATGCTCACCCACCGCACGCGCCGCCACCGCCGCGTCGCCGAGGGCGCTCACCTCGTCCGGACCCATGGCCGTCGTGCGCAACCCCATGCGCGAGGCGGCGGACTCCACCGCCAGGCGGGCGTAGGGTCGCGGGGCCGCCGACAAGAGCGCCAGTGCCCCCCTCGCCTCCCCCGTGAACCGAGCCCCCACGGCGCTCATCGAGGCGCGCAGCTCCAGGTCGGCAAGATCGGCGTTTCCGAGGTTGGACAGCGAGAGGAACGACCGCGGCATGGCGACTCCCGCCGCCGAATAGCCCGGGGGGCCGCGCCTCGCACCGGATAGGTCGGCGGCCTTGCAACGACTACGCGCCCTCCTCGCCGACCTGCGGGTGGCCGAGCACCTCCCCGGGCTCGGCCCCATCTGGGTGATCGGCGCCTGCTGGCTGGTGGACCAGCGCCTCTTGCCGCGGCTCGAGAAGCTGCGTCCCGCCGCCTATTGCTCGGTCTTCCTCGCGATGGGCCTCGCAGGATTCGTGTTCCTGTCCCCCACTCGACTACGCGCCCCCGCGCGGGCACTCGCGCTGTTGGCGATGGGCGGCGGCGCCGCCCCCTACCTGCGGGGCCGGATCCTCGGCCTGCCACGCGGCTGGGCGCTCGAAAACCCCGATCTCCTGCTCTACCCGGCACTGTTCGCCTTCGTGCTGGCGGTCGCGGCTGCCATCACCGGCGGCTTCGACGCCGAGGCCCATGGCATCGGGCGCGGTGACTGGCGCTGGTGGGGCCCCAAGGTGGGCGGCCTGCTCGCCATCGTCGTTGGTTTCGGCGTGCTCGCCGTGCTCAGCATCCCGCAACTACAGCAGTACTACCCTGCAGATCGCGACGCACGCCGCGATCTTGGTTCACTGTTCGTGGTGCAGGGCGGTCGAGGCCTGTACCTGCTCGTCGAAGAGTTCTTCTGGCACGGGCTGGCGCTCTTCGCCATCGCCCGGACGCATGGACCCAGGGCCGCAGTGTGGATCACGAGCTTCCTGTACTTTGCCGCGCACCACAGCAAGCCCGAGCTGGAGATGGCCTCGTCGCTCCTCGGCGCCTTGCTCCTCGGCGTGGGTTGCCTGCGCGCCCGCAGCTTCTGGCCGGCCTTCCTGCTCCACTGGCCGCTCAACGTCGCGGTGGAACTCACCGCCTTCTTCCTCATGGGACCGCGGGTCGACTAGCGAACCTCGACCACGGTCATCATCCCGTGGTCCTCGTGGCCGAGCAGGTGACAGTGCAGAGCCCAGCTCCCCGGATTGTCGGCCAGGAGCCGCATGCGGACGGTGGCGCGGATCGGGATGTCGAAGGTGTCGCCCCATGTCGCGACCGTTGGGGGTTCGCCGTTCACCGAGAGCAGCTCGAGCGCGTAGCCGTGCAGGTGGAAGGGGTGCGCCGTGCTGCTGAGGTTGCGCGCCTCGACGACGTACTCAGCGCCAAGCTCAAGCACCGCCGGGGTGACGTCGGGCCAGGACTCCCCGTCGATCAGCCAGTCCTCGCCGGCCGCGCCGCCCTGGAAGGTGTACACGAGGTCGGTGTGCTCTGGGTCCTCGCTCGGCGTCCCGGCGTTGAAGGCAAAGTCGAGCGTCGCGACCGCGTGGCCCGCGTCTTCGACCTCCAGGAGCACGAGCGGATCGCCGTAGGCGTCGCCTCCCCACGCGGTCCACATCCCCGTCGTCACCTCGTGGTGGCCCAGGCCGGGGTCGATCTCGACCTCCGCCCGCTGGCCGGGGGCGAGCAGCAGATCGTCGACCACGCTCTCGGCGCCGAGGAGGCCCTGCTCTCCCCCGACGAGACGCGCGCCCGGCCAGTCAAGCGACAAGTAGGCCGTGTTCGACGCGTTGAGGAGACGCGCCCGCACCCGCTCGCCGCCCGAGAGCTGCAAGGTCGGCGCCACCTGCCCGTTCACGCGCCATTCCGTCAGGCGAGGGTCGGGCAGGACATGATGATGCCCCTCGTCGTCGTGCGCGGCATCGGTGTCGAGCTCCTCGGCCGCATCGAAAACCAGCACGAGGTCACGCTCGGCCTCCGGCTCGGCGGGGTCCGTCACCACCACCACGCCGTAGAGGCCAAGATCGACCTGTCGCGACACGTCGACATGGGGGTGGTACCAGAAGGTCCCGGCGCGGTCTGCGGTGAACCGGTACTGGAAGCTCGATCCCGGGGCCACGGGGTCGACGACGAAGCTCACCCCGTCCATCTCGTTGGGCACGTGCATCCCGTGCCAGTGGATGGTCGTGCTGTCGGCCAGCTGATTGTCGAGCGTGACCTCGATGCTGTCGCCCACGTTGACCCGCAGGGTCGGGCCCGGAGACGCGCCGTTGTAGGCGTAGCCCTCGCCAACGACGCTCGCGACGAGCGTGGTGGACAGGACACCGCCCGCGCTTTTGATGTCCTCGGGAGCTTCCAGTTCGACGGGCCCGGTCGCCTCGCTGTCGAAGGAAGTCTCCACGCTCTCGTCGGGGGGCACGCCGCTGTCGCCCGATGACGAGGTGCAGCCGAACCACCAGATCATCGCCGCGCCTCGTCCATCACGCTGTCGGTCAGCGTCCAGCCGTAGGACTGCGCCACTGACCACGGGTAGGCGCGGTGCACCAGGATCGCGTGCACCTCCGGAACGTCACAGGTCGCGACGAACTGGTGCTCCGTGGTGAAGCTCTGCGAGGGGAGGATGCGGTTGTCGCTCTGCACGTCGACCGCCAGGTGATGGGGCACCATCTCGTTGCCGTTGGCGTCGACCAGCACCCGGGCGAAGGCGAAGCCCGGGAGCCCCATCAGCGGGTCTGCCGTCGCGCCGTCCGCAGGGAAACTATCCGCGATCAAGACGGCACGTTCCGAACCCTCGGGCACCCCTCTGGCCACGCGGACGCCGCTGGCATCCACGCTCGCCACCACCCCGTCGTCCAGCCAGCGCCACCGGGGCAGGCCCTTCTCCGCCACCGAGAACTGCCCGTCGCCGAAAGGTCCGTGACCGGTGTAGTCGTAGTCCCCGTCGCGGGCGAAGAAGCGCACGGTCATCCCCACGCTCGCGGCGGGGAGGTCGAGTGGTTCGGCCACCGAGTCGGTGCAGCCGAGACTGCCGCCGAAACTCGGCACCACGTCGCCCCCCGCGAAGTCCAAGGCGGCGCCCTCGCAGGTGGCCTCCACCGCGAGCACGAGGTTGCGCATCGGCTCGCCGGTGGGGATCGCGTGCCCGGGGCCCGTGTTCTTCACTGTCACCCGGGCCGTCAGGACACCCGCGTCGACCTCCTTCTCGATGTCCACCCAGGCGGCGAGGCCGAGCATCCCGCCCTCGGGCTGCCGGGGCCCCCACCAGGCGTGCTGGCGCACGTCGCCGGGGGGTCGTTCCCAGCCCGCGGCCACGCCGGGAATCGCGTCGATCTCGGTGTAGAGGTCGCTGCTGTTGCCCACCTCGGACAGCGGTGGCATGTGGCAACTCTGGCAAGGCGCCGACGGGTTCATCGGCCCCTCCGACCACTCCTCGAAGGTGCTGTGGATGGGGATGCCGCCCGAGGGCCAGCGGGCGAGGTCGATGGTCCCCGCGAGCGGTCCCTGTTCGAGCTGGTGACACCCCCCACAGAAGGCGGCCTCGTGAAACTCCTCCCGCCAGGCCGAGCCCATGTTGGGGTTGAGCACGTCGAGGTAAGGCCCGAAGGTCAAGGGCGCCCAGTCGCCGAAGGCCGGGCTCGCACTGGGCTCGCTGGGGCGCAAGAGTCGCAGCCAGCCAGCCACGCCCGCCGCCTCGCCCTGGTGCACGCTTTCCACCCGGTGGCAGACGTCGCAGTGCACGCCGTACTCGTAGGCGAAGTCGGTGGCGTCGAGTAGATCACGCCCACCCAGCTCCCCGTCGATGCCCGGGGCGTGGCAGTCGGCGCAGCCGCCGCTGCTCCCGGTGCTGGCCACGCTCGCGGCCACCACGCACGCGGAGACCTGGGCGCCGCTGCCCGGCTCGGAGACGGTGCTCCACGTGCCCCCACAGTCCGCCTGGGCCACGCCCACGGCCATGCCCTGGTACACGTCGTGCACCGTGGGATTCTTCGCGGCCGTGCGGTGCGGGGAGCTCCACCAGGCCTCGTGGATACTCAGGTGGCAGTGCGAACACTGCGCGCTCGTGTTCATCTCACCGGGTGCGTCGCCGGGGTCGCGGAAGGTGTAGTCGACGTTGTCGCTCGGGTCGAAACGATCCAGCTCCACCTCGACGATCTCGCTGGTCGGCCCGTCGAGCTCGGTGCCCCCGTTACGACACTCCGGGTGGCCCGCCACCACGTAATGGTCGCCCGCGATCGCCGGGTCGATCGTGACCGCCACGGTGCCGTCGGCGCCCGTGGTCCAGGCCTCGTGCCCACCCCCCTGCATGACGGTCACCCCCTCGGTGGCCACGCCGTCGACCATCACGCGCACGGTGAGCGCATAGGACTCCGTGCTCGGTGCGGTGTCGATGGTGTCGAGGCTATCGACCGGGGCGGACTCCACCGGTGGAGGCTCAGCCTCGCCGGGACAGGCGAGGAGCGCCGCTAGAAACAACCGTAGTAGCCCTGGCAGCCGACGTCGCCGCCGGCGCCGATCGTACCGGTGGCCACCGTGGCGAAGCCGGAGCCCGCGCCCGCCACGTCGTCGGGGCTGTTCCCCGTCCAGTCGCAGCTGGTGACGTCGAGGTTGCCGGCCTGGTGCGAGAAGTAGGCACCGCCGCCCTCCGACACCGAGGTGTTGTCGTAGACGCCGCCGTTCTCGCAGCTCACATCGCCGCGTTGCACCAGGATGCCACCGCCCGAAACGTCGGCGGTGTTGTCGTACACGTCGGTTTCCTCGAGGATCACGTCGCCGTAGTTGTAGGCCGCGATGCCCCCGCCGTAGTCCGCGCCGTTGCCGGTGACCAGGCATTGGTAGAGCGTGACTTGCGACACGGTGGTGGTGCTCGAGGCCAGCGACAGCACGCCGCCGCCGTACTGGTAGGAGCCTGCGGTGGTGCCGAGACCACCGGTGATGGTGAGACCTTCGAGGTACACCACGCTGGACGTCGCGTACACGACCGTGCCGCTGATGCCGCCGCGCGACAGGATGGTGTCGGTGGCGCCGTAGGGCGCGATGATGTCGACCGTCTCGGACGACGCGACCACGCCGACGTACCAGGTGGCCGGACACACGTAGTAGGTGCCGGCGTCGAGCGAGATACTCACGGGCGACGCCGCGGTGCCGGCCGCCCAGAAGCTGGTCTTGTCGGTCCAGTCGAGCGAAGCATCGACGTAGCTGACAGTACCCTCCTCGGTGGTGCTGCTCCAGCCGGTGTCGTCGCAGTCGTTCTGCTGCTCGTCGCAGAGCTCCGGGGCCGCTGGGTACACGCGCTCGTCGGCGTCGTCGCAGTCGCCGCCCGTCGTGACCGCCCCGCTGAACGTTGCGCAGGACTCGGTGCTGTCGTCGCCGTAGCCGTCGGCGTCTGCGTCGCTGTAGTAATGCGTCGTCCCCTCGTCGATCGTCGCGTCGCAGTCCTCGTCGACGCCGTCGCAAACCTCGGTGGCGCCGGGGTGGATGCCGTCGTCGTCGTCATCGCAGTCGTCGTCGTTCTCGGCGCGGTAGCCGCCGCTCTCGCTGCACCAGCACTGGCTGGTGGTGAGCCCGTAGCCGTCGTCATCGGCGTCGGTGTAAAAGGTCGTGCATCCCGAGCCGTTCTGCTCGTTGGTGACGCCGTCACAGTCATCGTCGTAGGTGGTTGTGCAACGCTCGGTGCTCACGCCGGGGTTCACCGTGTCGCGCGTGTCGTCGCAGTCGTCATCGGCGGAAGTGGTGCCCTCCGCGGTGTAGACACCCTCCGCGTCGCACCGGCAGAGGCTGTCGGCGAGGTCGCCGTAGCCGTCGGCGTCGTCGTCGGCAAAGAACTCCGTGCAGTCGGTGGCGTCGGTGTCGTTCTCCACGCCGTCGCAGTCCTGGTCGGCCACGTCGGCGCAGGTTTCCTCGGCGCCGGGGAAGACGTCGTCGCGCACGTCGTCGCAGTCGTCGGAGGTGCCGTAGCCATAGGCGCTGCTGTCGTAGCCGTCGCCGTCCTGGTCGTAGTCGCTGTCGCCGCCGCAGTTGCTGTCCACGCCGTCGTACCAGGTGTCGAGCGCGCCGACGTAGGCGGTGCCGTCTGCATCATCGCAGTCCTGGCCGACCTGGCCCCCGTCGTCGGGGAAGTCGGCGGTGGACTGCCCGTCGCCGTCCGCGTCGAAGTCGTCGTCACCCGCGCAGTCGGCGTCGACCCCGTCGTAGGGCTCGTCGGACGCAGCGGGGTACATCGAGCGCGCCTCGACGTCGTCAAAACCGTTGATGGCCGTCGCAGGCGCCGCGGGATCGTCGTTGCAGTCGTCGCCGCCGTAGTCGCTGGCGTCGTGGCCGTCGGCGTCCTGGTCGTAGTCGGACTGCCCGTCGCAGTTACTGTCGATGCCGTCGTACCAGGTCTCTACCTCGTCGTTCGGGTAGCGCTCGGGGTCGAGGTCGTCGCAGTCCTCGCCGCCGTAGTCGGCACTGGCGTAGCCGTCCTCATCCTGGTCGAAGTCGTCGGCGCCGTCACAGTTGGCGTCGGTGCCGTCGTACCAGAGGTCGGTGGCCTCGGGGTTGACGTTGTTGGGGACGATCGCCGCCGGGTTGTCTTCCGGGTCGTCGTCGGCGTCGAGGCAATCGGTACCGACCGATCCGTCGCGCTGCGCGTGCCAGAGCGTGTCGAAGGCGTCGAGGTCCTGGTCGAAGTCGCTCGCCCCGTCGCAGTCCGAGTCGACCGCGTCGTACCAGACCTCCTCGGCCCCGGGAAAGACCTCCTTGGCGAGCGGGTCGTAGTAGCCGTCGAGCGCGTTGTATTCCTCCGGGACGGCCTCGGGGTCGGGATCGTCCCAGCAGTCGTCGCCGCCCATCGCGAGCGCGTCGTGGCCGTCGAGGTCCTTGTCGTTGTCGGAGAGGCCGTCGCAGTTCTCGTCCACGCCGTCGTAATAGGTCTCGTTGCTCTTGCCGGGGTAGATGTCCTCCCCCGTCATCCCGTTCGCGGCCGCCTTCGAGGGGTTGTCCCAGCAGTCACCCTCGGCCACGGTGAAGCCGTCACCGTCGAGGTCTTCGGAGTTCCACGTCGAGCCGCAGCCGACGAGCAGGAGGGCGAGGAGGGAACGCATCCCGCGTTCATATCCTAGGTTGCTCAGTAGCCGCCGCCCCGGAGCAGGTAGGACACCCCAGCCCCGCCCTCGGCGAGGGGCACACCCACGGCGAAGTCGGCGGTGCCGTCGCCATCGAGGTCGCCCAGGGCGGCGAGTGACGACGCGGCGCCGTCGCCAGGGTTGGCGCCGGTGTAGAACGCCTCGGCGGTGCCGAGCCCGTAGGTCGTCGAGCCGAAGGGACCGAGGAACACCGCCACCAGTCCAGCATCGGTGCTGCTGCCGTCGTAGCCGGGCGCGGCGGCGACGATGTCTTCCCGGCCGTCGTTGTCGAAGTCGCCGCAGGCCAGCGCCGCGCCGAGCGCGTCGCCCGTGCCCGCGTCGAGACGCAACCAGGCGCTACTGGTGTCGACGTCGCCCATGGACCCGCCGTCGAGCAGGAAGACGGAGCCCGCGCCGGTGCCGCCGGCGTCGTACGCGATCGACCCCACGAGGAGGTCGTTGCGACCATCGCCGGTGAACTCGCCCACGGCGAGGGCATCGCCGCCGAGGCCCCCGCCCGCGAGGGTGCCACCGATGCGAAGGTCAGCCGCCGCGAGCGAGCTACTGCCCGCGAAGGGCGCGTAGATCACGTAGACCGCCCCGCCGTCGGTGGCGCTGCGATCGGCACCGGGCGCGCCGACCACGATGTCGCCGAGACCGTCCCCGCTCAGATCGCGTCCGGAGAGCACCTGCCGCCCGGCCTCGTCGCCGGCCGACTCACCGCGCCAGCTGGAGTTGGCCACCGAGCCCACGGTGGCGCTGCTCGACAAGGACAGCGAGTTGATCACGAAGAGCGCGCCCGCGTCGGTGCCGCCGCTGTCGTAGCCGGGGGCTCCCACCGCCAGGCCCTTCACGCCGTCGCCGTCGGGATCGCCGAGGTAGCCGCCGGCCCGGAAGGCCTCGTCGCCCGCGTTGTCGCCGAGGAGGTAGACGGAGGCGTTGCCGAGCACGACCCGGCCAGTCTGGCCACCGAGGAAGACACCGCCCTCGCCGGTCCCGCCGCCGCCGGGGGCGCCCACGAGGAAGTCGGTCCGGCCGTCGCCATCGACGTCGCCCACGCTGCCGAGGGCGTGGCCGAGCTCGTCGCCGCTGCCCCCGGCGACCACCTCCAGCGTGGTGTCGGCCTCGACCGTGCCCGGCGTGCGGGCGTAGGCCATCACATAGGCGCTGCCGCCGCGGCTGTCGTCGGCCGCCACCAGCATCTCCTCGTTGCCGTCGGCGTCGGTGTCGCCGGGGGCGCCCACGTAGGCGCCGAAGCCGAGGTCCGGACCCACCCACTGGTGCTGCAAGACACCGAGGTCGACCGTGCCAGCCACGCCGCAACCACCGGGCGACTCGTCGCAACCGCCGTCGATGCCGTCCATGCACACCTCGCCGGACCCTGGGGAGGCGCCGCTGCTGCCATCGTCGCAGTCGCCGCTGTCGCTGCCGTACACGTAGGCGCCCTCGGGCCAGCAGAGACACGAGGTGCTGCCGGTGTAGCCGTCGGCGTCGAGATCGGCCCAGTACGTGGTGCAGGCGGCGGCGTCCTCGTCGTTGGCACTGCCGTCGCAATCGTTGTCGATGGGGTCGGTGCAGGTTTCCGTGGCACCCGGGTTGGCGGCTGCGGTGGTGTCGTCGCAGTCGCTGGCGTTGCCCACGAAGCCGGTGGGCGCGGCACAGGCGCCGGTGCTGGTGCTCGCGTCGCCGTAGCCGTCGCTGTCGGCGTCGGCATACCAGCTCAACGTGTCGTACACGCTCGCGTCGCCGTCGTCGCAATCGGTGCTCGTGATTGCGGTGTAGACACCCACGCCCTCGCAGGCGCAGACGTAGGCGCTGGCGCCGTAACCGTCGTAATCGGCGTCGCGATACCAATTTGCGCACTCGAGCGCGTCGAGGTCGTTGACGTCGCCGTCGCAGTCGTCGTCGGTGCTGGTGGCGCAGTCCTCGATGCCGTCGGGGCTCACGGTGGCGCTGGCGTCGTCGCAGTCGGTGGACAGGCCTTCGGGGTAGGTCGCGGTGGGCACGCAGAGGCAGGCGCTGTCGGGGCCGCCGTGGCCATCGCCGTCGGCGTCGGCGTAGTAGGCCACGCAACCGACCGCGCCCATGTCGTTGTCGTCGCCGTCGCAATCCTCGTCGGCGGTGCTGGCACAATCTTCCACAGCGAGGGTGGAGACGCGCGCGTCCTGGTCGTCACAGTCGCCGCCGCCCCAGTCGCTCGACGGGTCGCCGTCGCCGTCCTGGTCGTAGTCGTCGTCGGCGGCGCAGTCCTGATCGAAGCCGTCGTACCAGGACTCCTCGGCGAGAGAGGACACCGAGGCATCGAGGTCGTCGCAGTCGCCGCCGTAGCTACCGTCGCGTTGCGCATACTCGTTCGTCGGGTCGTCGTCGCCGTCCTGATCGAAGTCGTCGTCGCCGATGCAGTCCTGGTCGACGCCGTCGTACCAGGTGTCGCTGGCGAAGGCGTGCACGTCGGTGCTGCCGACCTGAGGGAAGCCGTTGAGCGACTCCATCTCATCCGGGCGCTCGGAGCCGTCGTCCCAGCAATCGCCCGGGAGTTGATCCTCGGGGATCTCGTAGGCGTAGTTCTCGACGACGTAGCCGTCGCCGTCCTGGTCGCCATCGTTGCCGTCGCAGTTCTCGTCGTAGCCGTTGTACCAGAGCTCCTCGACCTCACTCGGGTAGCGAGAAGGATCGCTGTCGTCGCAGTCCTCGCAGGCGGGGAAGGCATCGCCGTCGCCGTCGAAGTCGCTGCCGCCGGAGCAGTCGGCATCCACACCATCGTAGGGTTCGTCGGTGGCGCCGGGGTGCACGTCGGCGGGGGCCAGGATGCCGACGGTGGCCTCCTCGCAGTCGCCCTCGAGGCTCGGGGGCGGCTGATCGGCGTCGTCCCAGCAGTCGTCGCCGCCGCCCTCGACGGCCTGGAAGCCGTCGCCATCGAGGTCGTAGTCACCGTCGCCCGCGCAGTCGCTGTCGACGCCGTCGTAGGGTGTGTCGGTGGCCATCGGGTAGACGCTGGCATCGCCATCGTCGCAATCGCCCACGCGGTTGACGCTGTGGTCGACGTCGGCGCAGCTTTCCGCGGGGGTTGACCCCCAGCCGTCGGCGTCGGCGTCGATGTAGAGACCGGCCTTGTCGCAGGTTTCTTTACGACCGGCCCATTCTTCGTCGGTGACGAAGGTGCACGCGGCAACCAGAGACAGGATCATCAGGGAGGCCTAGGGACACTCTTCGTTGGCGTCGCCGGGCGTGCCGAACTCCTCCGCAGAGGCGGAGTAGTCGCTGATGACGCCGGCGGCGTTCGAGGTACACCAGAAGGTATCGACGCCGTCGGTGTAGTCGTCGTTGTCGTCGATGGCCGTGGTGGCCAGGGAGGCCGAGAGGTCCATCTGCACGCTGCTGCTGGAACTCGTGGGCCAGTCGTCGTTGCCCGTTTCCTGCCACCAGAAGACGTCGTCCATCAACACGGCGCCCACCTCCACGGTGATGCCGCCGTTGACCGCCGTCATGCGCGTCGTAGCGTTGTAGGCCGGACTATCGTAGTCGATCCACCGGTCACCGTTGGTCGACGTGGCGCCGCTCGGGCAGGTGAGCGTGTTGGAGAAGTTGCCGCTGCTTGCGCAGAACACGAAGTAGTCGCCCGCCGGCACGGTGTGGCCGGCCTCGATCGTCGCCACGACCTCGTACTCGCAGTCGATGAGCAGCGGGTCGGGGTCGGCGATGGCGGAGTCGGTATCGGCGCAGAGCGCGAGGGTGAAGTTGTCGAGCGTGATGTCGTAGCCGCTGGCGTTGTACACCTCGAACCAGTCGGCGGTGTAGGCGCTGCCGCCCACCATGTACTCGGTGATCACGAGGTCGCCGGAAGCCAGGCCGTCCTCGTCGACGTAGTCGTCGCAGTCGTTGTCGATGCCGTCGTTACCGGCGAGCGTGTCGGTGGCGCCCGGGTAGGCGGTGGCGTCGGCGTCGTCGCAATCGGTGGTGAGGTCGGTGTTGGTGCCCTCGTTGGCGTCGGCGCAGTCGTCGTCGGTGGTGCTGGCGACGGTGTCGCCCTCGGTGTCGAGGAAGCCGTCGTTGTCGTCGTCCTGGTAGCAGGTCTCGTCGCCGTCGCAGTCCTCGTCGTCGCCGTTGCCGACGGTCTCGGTCGCGCCGACGTAGTCGCCCGAGTCGGTGTCATCGCAGTCGGTCGTGGCGTCGCTGGTGGTGCCCTCGTTGGCGTCGCTACAATCGGTGTCGGTCGAGGCCACGGTGTCGCCCGTGGTGTCGAGGTAACCGTCGTTATCGTCGTCGTGGTAGCAGGTCTCCGCGCCGTCGCAGTCCTCGTCGTCGCCGTTGCCGGTGGTCTCGGTGGCGCCCGGGTAGTCGCTCGACGAGCTGTCGTCGCAGTCGGTGGTGGCGTCGGTGTTGGTGCCCTCGTTGGTGTCGCTGCAGTCGGTGTCGGTCGACGTGCGCGTGTCGCCCGTGGTGTCGAGGTAGCCGTCGTTGTCGTCGTCGTCGTAGCAAGTCTCGGTGCCGTCGCAGTCCTCGTCGTCGC
>SXON01000232.1 GCA_005778355.1 Pseudomonadota bacterium
ATCTCGCGCCCGAAGCGCGCGAGGTCGATCGAGTAGCGGCCGTTGTGGGCCCGCGTCTGACCGATGACCTGGGCGCCGGATCCGGCGCGGTCGAACTCGCTCAGGTCGACGAGCGTGCCATCGAGCACGCCCCCGGGGACCACGAGCGAGCCCGAGACGAGAGTGGGGGAGACGGAGGAACCTCCTCCTCCGCCGCTGCTACAAGAAGCGAACAAGGCCGCGAGCAAGGCGGCCGCAAGCTGAGTCGAGCGAGACAAGGCGAAATCCTGGGTGAAAAGGAAAGGCTGGGAAGCCTCCAAGATTCTCCCAGGAATCGGCCAGGACGCCAGGGGGGAGGTGGACTCCCGGAGCTCACGCAGGTGACGCCGCCGCAACCCCTCGGTCACGACCAGAGGCCCCGCTTTTCAGCCCTGGACGGGCCCGAGCCTCGCGCTCCGGGCTGCGGCCAGGGGCCGGCTACTTCTTGACGCGCTCGGGCTGGGGCTCGAGGGCCCCCGACTCCTTCAGGGCGGCGAGCAGGCGGTCGCGCCAGGCCGGCCGGCACACGAGCAGCTCGTGGTTCTTCGGGTTCTTCTGGTTGTAGGCGTGCTCTTCGCCGCGCAGCTTCGAGACGTGCCAGCCCAGGGCCCGGGCGACGGTCTCGGGGGCGCAGGTGTCCCACTCCTTCAGGCCGATCGTGTGGGCGTAGATGTCGGCCTCGCCAGCGAGTAGGCGCGCGACCTTGTAGCCGGCGCTGCCGCAGGGCACGAGCTCGGCGTCGAGCGCACGCGCGAACTTCTCCACCCAGGGCGGGGTGTGGCTGCGGCTGACGACGATGCGCGGCCGGGCGCGCTGGCTCGAATCGCCGCGCACGAGGGCCGTGCCCTTGGTCGAGCCGGCGCGCGTCTTGCCGGGCAGGCTCACGCCCCACAGGACGTCGTCGTCGGAGGGCAGGGCCACGGCCGCCAGGGCGCACTTGCCGCCGAGCGTGAGCGCCACGTGCACGCCCCAGTCGGCGCGGCCCTCGCTGAACTCCTGGGTGCCGTCGAGCGGATCGACGATCCAGGCGAACTCCTTTTCCAATCGCGACGGGTCGTCAACCGACTCCTCGGAGAGCCACCCGAAGTCCGGGTTGGTGGCGCGGAGGCGGGCCTCGAGGATGCGGTCGCTGGCGAGGTCGGCCTCGGTGAGGGGGTTGTCCTCGCCCTTGTCCTTGAGGATGGTGCGGTCCCGGTAGTAGCCGCGGACGGCGGCGCCGGCCTCGCGGGCGGCGTCGGTGGCGAGTTGGAGCAGGTCGTTCATGCGTCGCCCGGGAAAGGGTCGCGGGCATATCCCGGCCGTCCCGGCGGAGGGCTAGGACCGGGGAGTGCGCCGGAGCCGCCTCGGATGGAGTTACTGTCGCGACAATCGTTTATATTGTAATGCACATCACAGTGCTGTGAGCCCTCATCTGCGACAATGTGACCGTCGCGGTTGCCGATCTCGCGTTCTGTTGAATTGAAATAATATACGGAGAAGCTATGATGTTCACCCACCCCCCCTCCGCATAGTCGCTAGCTGCATCGTCGCGATGGCGAGCGCGCTTTGCCTCGTCGCCCCGGCATCGGCCCGGGCGGACTGCCCCGGGATCTTCTCGACGGGCACGCCATATTTCACCACCTGCAACGGTGTCTGCGGGACGGTCTCCGCCTCCGAGCTCTCCTGCGACCTCGACCAGGGAGGCGGCAGCGACGCGTCCGGATCCTTTGTCTCCCCATCGGCCACGACCTTTCGGGCCTACGGTTACGACGACACGGGCGCTAAGTACTGTTGTGAGCTTGGCCCTCTCGACGACGGCTTCGCGACGGACGAGATCGATGTGCTGATCAACGGCACCCGAGGACAATGACGATATCAAGCTTCACGACACGGTGGCCGGACTCGACCTCGATTGCTCGAACGCCGACGTTTTCGCTGGTGACGGCATCGATACCATCGGCGGGAGTCGTTTGACCACGAACTGGGACTTCTTGTACGGCGAGGGCGGCGTCGACGTGATTCATGGCAACGCTGGCGTGGACTTCATCGTGGGTGGTGACGGTGACGATTTGCTGTTCGGCGAGTCAGGGAGCGACACCATTCTTGGTGGCGATGGCGACGACAAGATCAAGGGCGGCGACGGCGCCGATACCGTCGAGGCCGGGAACCATGCGGATCAGGTTTGCGGCGAGGGCGACGGCGACTTCCTCTACGGCGAGGGAGCGAACGACTACGTCTATGGTGGCGACGGGACCGATGTGAATGACGGAGGTACCGGCAGTTCAGACACCTGCGAGACCGATGGTGGCGCGAACTGCGACTTCTACGGCCTCACCAGCTGCCCTTGGTAGGGCCATGCTCCGGCTTCTCGCGCTGACGGCATGCTCCGATACCGACCTGGTGCCGGTGGGCACGCTGCCAGTTGAGACGAGCGACTCCTCGGCAGGGGGAGGGGATTCGGGCGTCATCGACACCGCGCTCGACGTTGACGAGTGTTTGATCGTGTCGGTTGAGGCGACAGTCGCCACCGGCTCCCCCACCTGCTCCGATGGACTTGTGGACGCGTCGTACGTGACGGTGGAGCGGGAGTGGCTGCTTGATGACGCCTCGTCCGTCATGGGCGTTGCCGTGGCTGCAAGTCCAGAGGGTGTAGGGTCGCATATTGTCGTTTCGATCATTCCGGCTGTCCCGTCGGGATCTCGCGTGGCGCTACTGAACGCGACCGATGGGGGCGTGGACGTCACCGTGTTGCCCGCTGGCGTGCCAGCGCCGTACGATCCGGCCATGGCGCTGGACGGTGCGGCTGGCGTCGTGCTGTTCGGGCTCGTGTGGGACGGGGATGGGAACTATGAGCTGCTGGCGCACTGGCTTGATTCGGGGACATCGCTGGTTTCTGCGGTAGACGGGGATGCCGAGAACAGCGCGACTGCGGTGAGCGATTTCGACCGCGACGGTCGGGTAGAAGCGGTGCAGTTTGGGACGATCTTTGATGCCAGCCTTGAGCCGTCCTGGGGGCTGGACGACTGCCCGATGTACACCTCGGTGGCGCCGACGGCGCTGGATCTAGGGGCGAGCCCGGTGATCTCCAGCGAGCATGGGTACGGCTACGCCGACGGGCGATTTGTGCCCTGGGCCTGGGACGCGGCGCGCGGTGTCCCGCAGTCCCTCGCCGGGGCCTTCGTGAGCGTGGACGGCGGCCTCTCGATGCTGGCGCAAACCCAGGACGGGGCTTGTCGCCTCGCAGTCACAGGCGAGCAGCTCTGGTGCTATTCCGACGGGGGCATTGGCCAGCACCTCGCCGGTCTGCCAACGATCGTCGATGCCGACGGCGACCGCAACCCGGAGATCTTCCTGCGCGCCACGACCGGCACCGTGTCCTTGGCAGCGGATGGCACCGTGCGCTGGGGGCCGCTCGCAGCCCTGCTGGGGCGCGGTGGGACGCTGGCCGGTGGATTGGTGTCCACCGACCTTGACGCCGACGGCATCCCAGAGGTGATCGACCACCACCCTGGCGGGGTAGAAATCCGGCGCGCGGACGACGGCGTGCTCCTCGCCGCCATCCCTGATTTCGCCCCGTTTGGGAACACCGTCGGCCCTGTTGTGGCCGACGTCGATGGCGATAGCTCCGCCGAGATCGTGCTCGCCGGCCGGTGGTCGACGGACAGCGACGACGTGTCGCGGGTGCTGGTACTGGGGCCCTCACGGGGCCGGTGGGCCCGAACGCGCCCGGTGTGGAACCAGGAGGCCTACGACATCACCTCGATTCGCGACGACGGCAGCATCGTGAGCTTCCCCGAGCCCAACTGGGTCCACTACAACAGCTTCCGATTCCAGCCGGCACACGACGGTGCTCGCCCCGACCTCGTCCCGGTGCTCGTGGAAAGCTGCGCGGAGGCTTGCGACACCACGAGCGGCTACGTCGAGCTCGCGGTCGCTGCCGAGAATCTCGGTAGCGTCGATGCGATCGAGGGCGCGGAGATCGTGCTGTCCGCTTTCACGTCGAGCGACGGCCTCGAGGAGGTCGCCCGGGTTGCGTTGGGTGAGACGATCCCGGCCGGTCGGCGCTCTACCAGCGTGGTGATGTCGATCGATAGCAGCCGGTGGGGCACGCGCCGGGTGATCGAGGTGGTCCCCGCCCACGACGACGAGTGCGACTGGTCGAACAACCGGATCGAGCCCTCGGACGACCCCTGCGCCGCTGAGTGATCGGCGTGGGCTCGCAGAGCTGGCTACACGCCCCCGGGATGCGCCCCGCCGCCGTCGCCAGTCTCTGCCTCGCCGCGGCGATCCCGGTCTTGGCAGTGCTGGGGGAGGGGAGCGGCTGGTACCTCGACAACGCGGCGCACTTGCTGGAGGCGCAGGCGCTGGGCCACGCGGAGACGCTCTTCACGTACAGCGAGCGCGCCGAGCTTGGCATCCCGGTGGGGCAGGTGAGCGCGCCCTTGCCGTGGGCGCTGCTCGGCCTCGCCGGACGGCTGGGGCTCGACCTCGTTGCCGGGAATGCGCTCGCCATCTTGTTGGCCAACGTGCTCTTCGCGGTCGCCGTGTCGCGACTGGCGATGCGGCTCTACGCGCGCGACGACATCGCCTGGATGGCCGGCGTGCTTGCCGCCAGCGTGGCCACCGACGTGTACGGCATCGGCGGGAGCGCGGGCGGCATGTGGCCTTACCGGGTGGCCAACGCGCTGGTGATCCTGGCCTTCGCGCGCGGCCCCGGCGTCGGGAGCGCGCTCCTACTTGGCGGTGCCTTCTGGTTCCACACGCTCTCCGCCACGGTGGGGGGCCTCGGGCTGGCGGTGCAGGCGGTGGCCGCGCTGGCGCGAGACCGTCGCGTGCCGTGGTCGCACGTCGCCACCGGGGTTGGCGCGCTGGTGCTCGGCGCGGGGGTGTGGGTGCCGCTGCTCGATCCGGCGCTCCACGACTTCGGCGGCGCTCACCCCTACCGGTGGGGGGAGGTCGTGCTGGCGCTGGGCTTCCCGGTGTCGCCCTTCGCCTTCCCGCGGGGGAGCGTGCTCATTGGCGGCGCCCTTTCCATAGGGCTGTGGGCAGTCGCGACCTTGCTGGTTTTCGTCCCGCGGCGAGTGGACGACCGGGGGCTCGCGCTGGACGGCCTCGCCGTGTTGGCGCTGCTCGAGATCTGCGTCTTGTCGCCCTCGCTCGGGGGACCGTCACCCCTCGGCCCGGTGCCCTTCCGTCTTCACGCCTTCCTGCACGTGGCGCTGGCGATCCGCGCGGCGGCGGGGCTACGGACCCTCTTGGAGCGAGGCACGGCGCTGATCCCGCCCGACGGCGCGCCCTCGTCGCGACAGGTGCTTCTCGCGGGGGCGGGCATCGTGCTCTTGACCTTCTTCCCGTGGGCGCAGGCCGTGTCCACAGGCCTCGCCGGTCGCCGGGAAATGCCGCCGGGCGAGCAACCCGCCCTGGAGGCGGCGTACCGGGCCGCGGTGGCGGAGTCGGGTGGGGGACGGGTGTACGTGCACGACACCTTCGTCAACGAGGGTGCCCCCGCCGAGCTTTACTGGGCCCACCCCGGCGGCCTGCTCGCGGCGCGGCACGGCGGCGACATCGTGGGCAGCTGGTACGGCATCAGCCCCTCGCCGGTCACGCGCGCCTCGCGCTCGGAAGATCGGTTCTTCGCCGGTCTGTCGCGACGCAAGCCGCGCGAGGACTTTCACGAGGAGGTGCTCGACCGGCTCGATGCGTGGGGCGTGACCGCGCTCTTGACCTGGGACCCGGAGGTCGTAGGCTGGCTCGACGGCGCGCGCGGTTTCGCCGTGTCGTCGCGACACGAGCCATGGACGGTGCTCTCGCGCGCGGTGTCTCTCCCCCCGGTGACGGTGCGCGCTGGGCAGGTGGATGTGATCGCTGCCGAAGGTGCTCTCGATGTTGCCACCGAGGGCGCGTTCGAACTTCGCGCTCGCAAGGCTGGGAACGCGTGGTGGGTGGGCGCCGAAGTCGGCACGGAGAAGGCGACCGGCTTGCTCCTGGCCGAGGGCGAGGGCCCCGCCGTGCTGCGCGTGGAGGACAAGGCTCGTCGGTGGCGGTGGCTCAGCGCGGGTGCCGGGCTCGTCCTCGCCGGGCTCGCCGTCGCCGGGGTGTCACGACCCCGCCGGTCACCCGACTGAGGCCGTGGCGGGCCCGCTCGCAGCGGGGTCGAGCCGACGTGATCGAGCCGCCCGGAATCGAGGTGGGGAGACGGGTGACGTTCCTGGCGCGCCCCGTCGCGGAGCGTAGCGCAGCGAAGCGCAGTCGACGGGGACGCCAGGGACGGCAGGACCCGTCGGCCGAAGGCCGGGTACAGAAGTTCCGGGCGGCGAATCGCCTGGAGATATGGGGCTCCCCGTGTCGCGACAGAGGGCCCGCCACGGCCGTCCCAAGTTGGAGGGCTTACCGCGCTCGCTGCCGCAACAGCGTCACGACGTCGCTGAGCCCGTCGTTGTCGAGGTCGCCCACGACGAATCGTTTGCCGGTCTCGAGGTAGGCGCGGTCTTCCCGGAGCACCGCCCACTCGTCCACCCCGGCGAAGATCTGCGCGTTCCAGTTGGAGAGCGGTCCCTTGAACACGTAGATCGCCCCCACTTGCCGCGTCCCATCCGCAGCGTTCTCACCCGGGGCACCGACGAGGAGCTCGTCGAGCCCGTCGCCGTCGAGGTCGCCGCAGCCGAGGGCCGAGCCGAGCCGGGCGTCGGTGCTCGCGCCCCGGACGATGTAGCGGGCCGCGAAGGCGGCGCTGCCGCGGAGGTCGCTGCCGAGGAAGACGTAGGCGGCGCCGAGGCCCGCGCTGGTACCGGGGGCGCCCACGACCAGCTCGGGGAGGCCGTCGCCATCGAGCTCGCATGCGGCGAGGGCGGCGCCGAAGTACTCGGGCGTGTCGACCTCGCCGGCCGCGCGACCGTGGAGCGTCCAGGTGGGCGTGTTGGCGTCGATGTCGTCGAGGTTCCAGAGGGTCACCTCGCCCTCGGCCTCCACGTCGCCGTCGCCCGGCGCGAAGGGAGCGCCCACCGCGACGGTGGCGCCGTCGTCCAAGAGGCTGGCGCTGCACAAGACCGAGGCGCCAAAGCGGTCGCCTGCCCCGGAGCCGGCGATTCGTCGTAAGGAAGAGGTGTCGACGGCCGGGGCGGAGTAGGCGCCGAGGTACACCGCACCCGCGATGTCGTCCTCCCAGGGGGCGGTGGCGGCCCACTCGCCCACCGCGTCGCCGTCGAGATCACCGCAGGCGGCGACCACCGAGCCGAAGCGGCCCTGCGTCACGGTGCCGGTCACCTGCACCGCGCCGCCCCCAAGCCGATCCACGAGGCCCGCGCCGGGTCCGTCGGGACCAATGTCGTGATCGGGCGCCCCCACGAGCACGCGCCCCTCGCCGGCATCAACCGCGGCGGCGTAGCGCTCGCGTGGGTCGCCGCTGGCCGCCACCACGCCCCCATCGAAGGCGCCGTCGACCACGGTGTAGCGCCGCACCTCGCCGACGGCGGGCACGCCGACCAGGAGGGTGCCCTCGCGCAGGGCGAGCGACCAGTCGTGGTCGTCGTCGGTCGCGCCCTCCACCAGCGACTGCCCGTCCTGGGGGCTCTTCTCCCCGGCCACGAAGTCGGCGCCGCGGTGGAGCACCAGGTCGGCGGCGGGGAAGGAGGTGCCGGCCTCCTCGTCGGTGCAGCCCGCGAGGCCGACAATCAGGGCGACGGCGTGCATGTTTGTCCCGACCCTAGTACCATCGCCCACGATGTCGCGCGTCTACACAGTCATCCTCGGCGGCGGCCGAGGCAGCCGCCTCAACCCGCTCACCCGTCACCGTGCCAAGCCCGCCGTGCCTATCGGCGGGAAGTACCGGCTCATCGACATCACGCTGAGCAACGCGATCAACTCCGGCTTCCGCGACATCGCGGTGCTCACCCAGTTCAATAGTGCGTCGCTCAACGCCCACATCGCGCGCACCTACCGCTTCGACATCTTCGGCCAGGGGCAGGTGGATGTCCTCGCCGCCGAGCAAACTGACGACACGACGGACTGGTTCCAGGGCACCGCTGATGCCGTCCGCAAGCAGTTCCGTCGGCTGGCGGCCGGGCGTGTCGAGCACGTGATGATCCTCAGCGGCGACCATCTCTACCGGATGGACTACCGCGAGATCTTCCAGCGCCACGTGGACAGCGGCGCGGCGGCCACCGTGTCGGTGATCAAGGTGCCGCGCGCCGAGGTGACCGGTCTGGGTGTGCTCTACGCTGATGCACAGGGACAAATCCGCAAGTTCAAGGAGAAACCCAAGGCGGATGAAGACATCACCGACGTCTTGCCTCCCGAGGGGTTGCGTCGCGAGTGGGGTCTGGGCGACAGCGACTACCTCGTCAACATGGGCGTGTACATCTTCCGCCTCGACGCCCTGCGCGAGTCTCTGGCCGACCCGAACAACCTTGATTTTGGCAAGGACATCCTCCCGCGCATGGTGAACGAGCGGAAGGTGATGGCGCACTACTTCAACGGCTACTGGCGCGACATCGGCACCATCGGCAGCTTCTACGAGGCCAACCTCGCCCTCACGGCGGAGGAGCCGCCGTTCCGCTTCCACCTGCCGGGCGCGCCGGTTTACACGCGGCAGCGTTTCCTGCCGGCCACGAAGTTTGTCGATGCGCGCGTGAGCCAGAGCATCATCTCCGACGGTTGCATCCTGTTTGGCGCTGAGCTGAGCCACGCCGTGATCGGCATCCGGAGCCGGGTTCAGCGCGACGCCGTGGTGCGCGACAGCTACCTCATGGGCGCCGATTACTACGAGGACGACGACGTGCGCGCCAACAACGCCGCGCAGGGCATCATCCCGATCGGCGTGGGTCGCGGCTCGGTGATCGAGCGCGCCATCATCGACAAGAACGCCCGCATCGGCGAGGGCTGCGTGATCCGGGGCGCCGAGGGACGCCCCGACGAGGAGGGCGAGAGCTGGTTCGTGCGCGATGGCATTGTGATCGTCCCGAAAGACGCCACGCTTCCGCCGGGCACGGTCATCTAGAGTGGATCTCTGGCCGCGGCTCGCCGCGATCGCCGACCGGCCGGGCCTGTCGCGACAGGCGGCGCTGGTCGCCGCGATCCTGGTGTCCCCCGCGCTCGGCATGGGCATCGCGGCGGATGACTGGCTCCAACGGGCGAAGTTGCTGGGCAATGTCCCCGGCATCCGGGCGGACCGTCCGCTTTTCCTCGACGTTTTCTCCTTCTTCCCTCGCGACCCGGACTACTTCCGCGAATTGCAGCTCAGCGGGGTCTTGCCCTGGTGGACCGACCCTGACGTGCGCGCCGCCTTTCTCCGACCGGTGACAGTCGCGACGCACTGGCTCGACTACGCGCTCTGGCCCGACACCTTCTGGCTGCAACACGCGCACTCGATCCTGTGGCTGGTGCTGGCAGTGCTCGCGGCCGGTGCGTTCTTCCGCGCATGGCTCGGCGACGGGCGCATCGCCGCGCTGGCGCTCCTGGCGTTTGCCCTCGACGACAGCCACGCCTGGCCGGCGGGCTGGCTGGCAAATAGAAACGCGCTGGTGGCGGCCACGCTCGGCTGCGCGGGGCTCGCACTTCACCTCCGGGGGCGCACATGGCTGGCGGCGCTGCCCCTCGGCCTCTCGCTCTTCTCGGCGGAGATGGGCACGGGCGCCATCACCACGCTGGTGGGGATCGAGCTTTTTCGAACCGACCCGGTCGCGACACGAATTCGTCGACTCGTCCCCGCCGGGCTGGTGTCGATCCTCTGGGCGGCGGCCTGGATGGCCGGGGGCTTCGGAGTCAAAAACTCGGGCCTCTACCTCGATCCCACCGCGCGACCGCTGCAGTACCTCGCGGCCCTCCCCGAGCGCATGGGGGTGATGCTGGCCACCCAGTGGCTGAATGTGCCGCTCGACTTCTGGGTCATGGTGCCGCCGCTCGGGGCCACCCTCATCTCAGCCGGCCTCTTCGCGCTCAGCGCCTGGCTCGTCTACCCTGTCGTGCGCCCGCACCTGGCGACGCCCGTGGGGCGCCAGGCCGCCGCCGCCATGGTGTTGAGCGTCTTGCCGGTCGCGGCCGGTTTCCCCATGGATCGCATGGTGATGTTCGTGGGTCTCGGCGCCTTCGCGCTACTCGCCATGTCGCTGGCGCTGCGCCTCGACGGCGAGGTGGCTCACCCACGACGGCTCGCGACCCTCGCGTTCTTTCACCTGCCCCTCGCCGGCCTGATGCTCGTCGCGAAGGCCACCTTCCTCGGGCCGATGCTCGGCATGCTCGAGGTCGCCACGGAAAAACTCCCGCTCGAAGTGAGTCTTGGCCGCCGCGACCTCGTGATCCTCAGCGGCCTGGAGGTGCTCACCGCGCACTTGCCTGCTTCTCGTCGCATGCAGGGGCTGCCCGTGCACCGGCGCCAGGCGGTGCTGGTGCCCGCCGGAACCAACTTCACCGTCACCCGAGAGTCCGAGCGCGTCCTCCGGGTAGACAGCGAGGTCGGCCTCTTTCGCGGAATCAGCGAGACTCTATGTCGCGACAAGGCGATGCCGACGAGCAGCCATTTCGACCTCGGCTGGTACACCGTAGACGTGCTCGCCGACATCGAGGGCCATCCCTCGTCGCTGCGCTACACCTTCGACCGCAACCTCGACGACCCGAGCTTCCTCTGGGTCACGTACCGCGCTTTCGACCTTGATTTCGTCCACCCACCGGCGCTCGGCGCCACGGTGGTGGAGGGCGTCTTCAGCCAGTAGGTCCGGGCCAGGGAGCCGTCGTGAGCAGATGGCGCGCGAAGCGGAATCGTCGTGAGCACAGGATGCGCGAGCAGGACGTGCGTCCCCTGGGTTTCCGGCATCGGCGACGCCTCGTGGGACGGCAGGCGAAAAATGTAGCTTTGCCGTTAGCGGTGGCACGCCCCATTCGCGGTCCGAGCCCGCCCGCAGGTGAACCACCGGCGCCCCGTGTCCGTTCAAGTAGCTTGTGCTCGCGATGTTTTCGCTTCAGCCATCAATCGCTCGCGACGGATCGGCGTTTCATCGCGCTTCACGCCTGACCTCGCTTCGGGCCCATCCTGGCGCGTTCGGCCGGCTGGCGCTCCGGGGCAGGCGCGAGCTACTTGACTTCGACCGCGAAGCGCCGGGTGAGGCCGGAGGGAACCCACACGTCGACCTGGTACCAGCCCGGGACGATGCCATCGAGGGTCATGGTGGCGAATGGGCCGATGGTCCCGATCTTCAGGCCGCTCACGGTCACCTCGCCCCATTGGCTCATCGGGTTGGTGTAGACGAGCTGGCCCTTGCCGGGGGCGTCTTTCACGCTCTCGACGGCGGGGCGGCTGGCCAGAGGCTTGATCTGCGCCGCGCTCTGGGCGGGATCCACGTAGAGCCGCTCGAGCCCGGCGAAAGGCGGGTCGGTGTACTGCGGGTCGACGGCGAAGGTGGTGGTGTGGTTGTCGGCCAGGGCCACGGACAAGAGCAGGGCAAGCATCGGCGGATCCTAGGGCGTGAGGCCGGAGTAGCTGGTGAGGTCGCGGGCGATGATCACCGCGCCGGTGTCGGTATTGGTGTTGATCTCCTTCACCAGCCCGAGGTTCTCGACGTACCACAGCTCCTGGACGCCGTTGATCGTCTGGCCCAGCATGGAGATCGTGACCGAGTAGGTGTTGGTGAGCTTGTAGGCGTCGTGCGTGGAGCCGTCGTAGAGGGTGATCTCCTCGAAGCCGCCGTCCACGAAGGTGCCGGAGGACTCGGCGGTGAAGCTGCCGAAGCTCGGGTCGGTCATGTTGGCCGTGTCCGAGTAGTTCCAGGAGCCGGCGCCGCCCACCTCGTAGCCCGGGGGGAAGACCTTGCGTGGCGGCGAGATCTCGGCGTAGGGAGCGGCCATCGGGCTGCCCATCGCGAGGATCGACATGTCCCACTCGGCGACGAAGAGGCCTTCCTCGCCCCCGTACTCGCAGGTGAGGTACACCTCGCCGTCCCAGCCGCTGCCGTTGCCGTCGGCGGAGTCGATGTACACCCAGGCCGGGTCGCCAGCGGCCGTGTAGCCCTGGCCGTAGGCCTCGAGGTAGCCGGTGCCCTCTGCGCCTGTGCTCGACACGAAGTCGTAGACCGTCATGTCGTATTCACGGTAGTAGCTGGGCTCGTGCACCGCGAACCAGGTGTTCTCGCACAGGTCGGCGTCGGTGTCGGAGTCGGCGTCGCTGTCGGAATCGGTGTCGGAGTCGCTGTCCGAGTCGCTATCGCTGTCGGTATCTGAGTCCGTGTCGGAATCGCTGTCGGTGTCCGTGTCGGTATCGGTGTCGGTATCCGTGTCCGACTCGGTGGACGTGTCGTCCTTGCCCACGTCGTCGAAGGCTTCTTCGTTGGAGTAGGAGCCTCCGGTGCAGCCGGAAAGACCGGCGGTGGCGGCGAGAAGCGTGATCATCGTGCGCATGCGGATCTGTGCCTCGGAACGACCGCACCGGATAGCACGGGCTTTGCCGCGATGGCAACTACGATGCCGCCCCTGCTGGTGAAGGACTTGTCCGCGTTGTGGACGGGCGATCGTGTGCTTCGCGACGTGTCGATCCTGATGGTGGGCGGGAAAGTGGTTGAGCTGGGGTCGGTCGCCGTCCCGAGCGGGGCAGTGGTGATCGACGGCGGCGGCAAAGTCGGCGTCCCCGGCCTCGTCGATGCGCACACTCACCTGGTTCACGCGGGCACGCGCCTCGGCGACTTCGTCAAGCGCCTCTCGGGCACGAGCTACACCGAGATCCTGGAGGGTGGCGGTGGCATTCACACCACCGTGGCCGCCACGCGCGCCGCCAGCGAGGAGAGCCTCGCGGGCCTGTGCCGGGCGAGGCTCCGAGCGATGCTCGAGCGGGGCGTCACGACCGTCGAGATCAAGTCGGGCTACGGCCTCGACGTCGCGACCGAGGTGCGGATGCTCCGCGCCGCGCGGGCCGCTGCCTGGCCGATCGACGTGTCGACCACATTTCTGGGTGCCCACGCGGTCCCCCCAGGCTGCGACCGTGGGCAGTACATCGACGAGGTGTGTGGCCCGATGCTCACGGCCTGCGCTCCGCTCTGCGAGGCGCTCGACGTGTACTGCGACCGCGGCGCGTTCACCCTCGACGAGGCGGTTCGCATCCTCGCGGCTGGCAAGGCCCGCGGGCTCGCGCTGCGCGTGCATGCCGAGCAGGTGGCGCACACCGGCGTGGCCGCCGTGGCCGCACGGATGGGCGCGCTGAGCTGCGACCACCTAGAACAGCTCGACGACGAGGGCGTTGCCGCCATGGCCGAGCACAACACCATCGCGATGCTGTTGCCGGGCGCGATGGTGTACCTGCGCGACCCGCCGCCGCCGGTGGCGAAGCTGCGCGCCGCGGGGGTGCACATGGCGGTGGCCACGGATTTCAACCCTGGCAGCTCGCCGGTGGCCGACCTCTGGACCTGCGCCACCCTCGCCTGTCTCACGATGGGCCTTTCTCCCGAGGAGGCGCT
The DNA here is from genome assembly GCA_005778355.1 of Pseudomonadota bacterium. Lineage (GTDB taxonomy): Bacteria > Myxococcota_A > UBA796 > UBA796 > SXON01 > SXON01. The sequence continues at coordinate 13,431 of SXON01000232.1, forward strand.
GGCTGGCATCACCTGGAACGCGGCCCGGGCGCTGGGACGGACCGGCAAGGGCTGGATCGGCCCCGGATCGGCGGCCGACCTCGCGCTTTTCGCGCCACCGCCCGGCGAGATCGCCGACCCCCGGGTGCTCGTGCAGCACATGGGTGGTCACCGCGCCGAGATGGTGTTCATCGCCGGGCGCCGCGCGTGCTGAGCGCAATCCGCTACGAGCCCGGGACGCTCTACTTGCTCGACCAGCGCGTGCTCCCCAGCGAGGAGCGCTGGCTCTCGCTCACCACGGCGGCCGAGGTGGCGGCGGCGATCTCGGCGATGGTGGTGCGCGGGGCCCCTGCCATAGCCATTGCCGCCGGCTACGGCCTCGCACTGTCCCAGAGGCGGGGCGACGATCTCGACACGGCTGCGGAGGGCCTGGCGAGGGCCCGTCCCACGGCGGTGAACCTGCGCTGGGCGGTGGAGCGTCTCCGGGGTGCGCCCGACATCGAGGCCGCCGCTCGCGCGCTCCACGAGGACGATCTCCGCGTGAACGTGGCCCTCGGCGAACACGGCGCCGACTTGCTCGATGGCGGGGTGCTCACCATCTGCAACACCGGGGCGCTGGCGACGGGTGGGCATGGCACGGCCCTCGGCATGGTGCGCTCCGCCATCGCCGTCGGTCGCGACGTCCATCTCTATGCCTGCGAGACCCGGCCCTGGCTCCAGGGGGCGCGGCTCACCGCCTGGGAGTGCGCCCAGGACCGGATTCGCTGCACGCTCGTGGCCGACGGCGCGGCGGCCAGCGTGCTCGCCTCGGGACGCGCCCGCGCGGTCGTTGTCGGTTGCGACCGCGTGGCCAGGAACGGCGACACCGCCAACAAGCTCGGCACGCTCAACCTCGCGGTGGTCGCGCGGCACTGCGGCGTGCCCTTCTACGTGGCGATGCCCTGGTCGAGCTACGACCGGGAGACCGCTACCGGTCGCGACATCGTCGTGGAGGAGCGCGACCCGGCGGAGCTGGGCGGCTTCCAGGGCGGGACGGTCGACGCGTGGAACCCGGCTTTCGACGTGACGCCCGCGGGGCTCGTCACCGGGTGGGTGACGGAGTCAGGCGTCCTGAAGGCTCTGCCGCCCTCCGTCAGTCCTCTGCCACTGCCGCGTTGATCGCCTCGGCGGTGCGCCAGCCGCTCCAAATCACCGCGGAGAGGCTCCCGTCGAAGCCGTCGAGGCCGCCCATCCCCGGCTGCGCCATGCCGGCCGCTTCCCCAATCGCGTAGAGTCCGGGCACCACGCGTCCATCGCCGTCGGTCACCTCGCCCGTCGCCTCGACCGCAAGTCCCCCGAAGCTCTTCGACGCCAGCCGTCCCCAGGGGAAGGCGCACGGCGTCGCGCCGCGGAGGTCGGGCAGCATCGTGCGCCCGAAGGCGTCGATCGTCCGGCCGGCTGCCACGTCGTCAATGGCGGCGAGCGTGGCCTCGATGCCGTCGGGATCGACGCCGATGTGCTCGGCGAGCGTTGCCCAGTCCGACTCGCAGGTGAGTCCCGCCTCCACGAAGGGCTGGTGCTCGGCCTCGACGCCGGACATCAACAGGTCGTGGGTGCTCAGCGCCCAGGTCGGGGCGTGCATGTCGCCCGCCGTGGCGAGCATGAGGCTCCAGGACGCCTCCTCGTTCACGAAACGTTCGCCGGTCGAGTCGACCCAGACCCAGGCGTCGGGCCGAGCGGTGGGGATCGCGAGGCCGTCGGCACCCGCGATGCCGATGACGTTGGCGTTGCTGCCCACCGCGTCGAGGCGGGCGGTGGAGAGACCGTAGGCGACGGCCCAGTCGAGCGCCTGGCCGTTCGCGAAGGCGTCGGAGCCGATCCCCCAGGTGCCCGCAGCCCAGGTGACACTCGATCGAACGAGGTCGACCCGATTCGCGAAGCCCCCGGTCGCGATGATGACGGTGCCGGCCTCGATGGTGCCGTCTGCCGTCTCCACGCCGACCACGCCACGCTCGTCGAGCAAGAGCCCCGTCACCGGGGTGGAAAGCCGCAAGTCGATGCCCTCGCTGGAGCCGGCGTCGAGAGCGTCCACCAGTCCAAGTCCCGCTTCGCTGGCGTAGTGGAGGCGCTGGCGCCCCAGGATCAGGTCCGCCTCTTCCAGGGTGAACGCGACGCCGAGCTCGGTGAGGCGGTCACGCACCTTGTCGGAGGCCTCGACGAAGGTCCTCGACGCGTCGCACGGCGCCTCGCCAGTCATCGCCGGCCAGTCCGCGAGGGCCAGTTCCACGGAGTCCTCGACGCCCTCCGCGGCCTGCTCCTCTGTGCCCACCAGCAAGAGGTGAGGCGTGCCGTAGGCCGCCCGTCCCCCCACGGCGCTGCTCGCCTCGAAGACGATCGCCCCCGGGAGGTCGATGGCGGCGGCGAGGCCCGCGGCGCCCGCGCCGATGATCACGACGCCGTCCGGCCGAGGTTCGGGCGGATCCACCGGCAGGGTCGCACTCAGCTCGCCGTGACCGGGATCGTCGACCCGGGTGGTGTCGTCCGCTGCCTCGCTACCGGCCGCGCTCGGCGCGGCACCACAGGCGATCATGTAGCTGAGCAGCAGCATCTTTGACCTTGTCAGGAAGTTGTGAGCGCTTCCTGACACGGGCTTTACCAAACGGCGAGGCGCGTGCCAACCCGTCGGCCGCCAGGAACCGCGTCACAACCTACGCCTTTTGTCGCACTGGCCGCCCACCGCTGCCCCGCAAAGCTCGCTACCGCCTGGGTGAGGGCGAGGGCGGAGGCGGAATCGAGGGCGGGAGCCTGAGCGCGATCACGGCGTGTCGTAGCAGAGCGTGTAGGAGCCCGAGCCCGAGGCGGCGTAGGCCACCCAGCGGTAGGTGCCGCTGGAACCCGCGTAGCTGACGGTGCGGCCCGGGCCGGAACCGGTGTCGCTGGCGACCGTCGACCAGGTCTTCTTGCCCTTCTTCTGCAGGTACAGGTCGAAGTCGGCGCTCGACGGCCCCTCGAGGTAGCCGGCGTAGGTGCCCGAGCCGCCTGCGAAACCGGAGCTCGAAGGCACGTAGCCGGCGGATCCGGCGCTGCTGAGGGTGCCGGTGGTGCTCGACTCGTAGCCGGTGCAGCTGGTGCCGCCGCCGCCGCCGGAGGCGCCCACGCCCACGGCGGTCCAGGCGTCGCCGACGGCGGTGTACTCGGTGCTGGTGGCGCCGTAGAGGTCGCTAGCCGCGCTCAAGGTGGCAGTGCGCGCGCCACTGAAGTCGGTCGACGAGGTCATGTACGTGGTGAGCGCGCGGTACCAGATCGACGCCGCCGCGTCGGCGCCGATGGCGGTCACCGAGGTGGTGCTCTTGCCGCGGGGGTGAGTGCCGCCCTCGGACATCAGGTAGAAGGCGAGGTTCGACAGGCCGGAGGTGTAGTGCACGTCGGCGCTGCCCATGGAGGAGCTGTAGTAGTCGTAGCTGTAGCCGTCGTCGGCCGGGTCGTTCATGTAGCGAAGCGCGTCGCCGGCGGTGGCCGGGGTCCAGCAGTCCTCGCCGATGAGCCAGGTGTTGGTGCTCTCGCCGTCGACCGAGCGCTCCACCATGGCGCCGAGGATGTCGGAGATCGACTCGTTGAGACCCCCCGACTCCCCCGAGTAGATGAGCGCCGCGGTGTAGTCGGTCACGCCGTGGGTCATCTCGTGGCCGGCAATGTCGAGGGTCACGAGCGCGCCGGCGTTCACGCCGTCGCCGTCGCCGTACACCATGTAGCTGCCGGACCAGTAGGCGTTGACGTAGTTGCGACTGTAGTCAGTGTACGACGTGATGACCGAGCCGGAACCGGTGCGCGAGGACTGGTAGCCGGGGCCGCCGCTACCGTTGATGCCGTTACGACCGTGGGTGCCCGAGTAGTAGTCCCACACCTTGGTGGCGGCCCAGTGGGCGCTCACCGCGCTGGTCTGCGTGGAGCTGGTCCAGCTGGTGTCGGTGTCGGAGATCCACGACGCCGTGCGCGTGCCGTTGTTGTAGGAGAGCGTGCCGAGGTCGCGCGTCGTGTCTTCCAGGTAGTAGGTGGTCCCGGAGAGGTAGCTGTCAAACGTGACGGTGCCGTCGTAGTGGCTGGTGCCCGTGGCGGTCGTGGTGTGGAGGTTCTCGTAAGTCCAGAGCACCTCGCCGCTGTGCGCGTCGACGAAGAGCACCGGCTGCGCGGTGGCGTGAGTGCCGTCCTGCCGGTCGAGCTGCACGCGCCAGGCGAGGTGGTCGCCGTCACGACGGAGGACCCACAGGTCGACGGCCGGGTCGTCGGTCAGGGCCGCCCAGCCCACGGAGGCGCCCACCGCGATCTCCGTGGCCTCATCGGCATCGTAGAGCGGGGTGGTGTCGAACGTGAGGTCGCGGACGAGGGTGTCGGTCACGCCGGTGCTGTTGCCCATCGCGTCGAGGTGGACGATCGCCTCGCCGCCGAAGACGGGCACGCCCTCGTGAACCTGCCGCACGTGCACGTGCGCGGTGTCGAACTCGTCGACGAAGTTGCGGAGCACGCGGAACTCGCCCGTGAGGAAGCCGGGACTCGACAGCACGTCGCTCTCGAGGACCTCGAAGGCGAGGTCTTCCGCGACGTCGAGCTCGTCGGCGCGCCCCTGCCCGAAGAGGGTCTCAGTTTCGTCGGTACCGCAGGCGGCGAGGGCGAGGAGCAGGGTCACGGGAACTCCGGGGTGCCCCACACGTACGTGCGAGGGGCGCCGCCGGTCACGTCAAATCTACTCGGCGGCGGGCTCGTCGCAAGCGCCATCAGCGCAGAAACACTGCCCCTCGCAGTAGTGCTCCACTTCGCCCGTCCCGAAGAAGTGGGCCATCTGCTCCTGCGCCGCCCAGGCCCGGCGCGTGTCCTCGTGGGTGTCGTAGTTGTCGTCGGGCGGGGTGTTTTCGTAGGGGATCTCGGGGGCGCCATGGTCGTACTCGGCCAGCGCGCTGCCCACGTGAGGGCCCGTCACCACGTCGACGCCGTACACCTCGCGCAGCGCCGGGTCGATGATCGTGGCGCCGAAAGCACGCGCCATGTTCTGGGCGCCGAGAGTGGTCACCTGCGCGTCGCCCACGGCGTCTTGCAGGAGCACCGCCTTCGCGGGCGTGCCCTCGCGGGGGCTCTGGTTCATCAGCCGGCCGTAGCCGCCGGCCTCGCCCGGGTCCCACACCTGCTGCAAGAGCCCCATCCACAAGGCCAGCTCACGCTCGTCGTCGTAGACCGACTGGAAGACCCCGAAGAAGGGCGTGAAGTCGGAGCTGCGCGAGAGGAGCAGGGAGTAGGGCGCGCCGCCGACCCCGAGGGTGGCGCGCTTGATGTCCTGAGACAAGGCCACGTAGGCTCCGCCGAGAATCGCGCCCTGGCTGTTGCCGTAGTAGTGAACTTCGCTCGTATCAACCAGTGACGTTCCTTCGACGATGAGGTTTTCGTCGCGACTCATCGCGCCCTTCATCATCCACAGAGCGGCGTGGAACTCCACGAAACCCTGTTGCGAACGCTCGGAGATCATCGGGAAGCGGCCGAGATCCTGCAAGATCATCAGGGTGATCTCGTCGGTGTCTTCCCCTTTCATGCCGGTCCAGTCCGTGGCGAAAACCACGTAGCCGTAGCGGTCGGCCACCTCGGAGAGATAGCCCGATTCAACCTCGTCTTGAGAGCCGAGGAGCCCATGCCCGTACTGCAGGAGCTTGAGCGCGCGCGGCTCGGTCTGCGCGGTGCGCGGCACGATGATGGTAAAGGGGACCGTCGTGTCGCCCACGTACACGGGGAGACCGCTGCTGTCGCGTGACAACAGCGTACCCGGCGCGTCTTCCTCGGTGTAACGGGGGACGACCATCTCCCCGTAGATGCGCTTCCAGGTGTGCTCGTTCTCCTCCACGGTGAACTCGGCCACGGAGGTGATGGTGTAGGGAGGACCGTCGGCGCCCACCCGCTCGCGGGCATCGTCACGCATCACCTCGCCGCGGAGGGCCACGGCGTCGGCCGACTTCACGACGAGGTCCCAGGCGAGCTGGGTTTCACCGCGCGACCAGCCATCCGCTTCGAGTCGCGAGAAGATGTCGTCGTAGAGCGAGCGTCGTCCCTCGATGTTCCAGTCCTCGGTGGCGGTGCCGTCGCGAAGGGCGGCGAACCCGGCCGAGACCTCGACGCCGCCCCCGTCCTTGTCCACTAGGCCGCGGATGCCGACGACGTAGCGATGGCCGTGCTCCAGTGGCACCGCCGGCCGGATGAAGAGCACGCGGTTGCCCTCCACCGCGTTGCCGGCGTAGTCGAGCTCGGCCCAGTGCGGCACGCGCTCGCCGGTGTCCCAGTCGAGGATCACCGTGGTGCTGCCGTCGGCGACGGAGGCGCCGATCTCCTCGTGTCCCACGAGGTTCTCGTCGGCCATGCCGGGGAACTCGGCCAGCAATGGACCCATCGGCGAGAAGCCGTCCAGCTCGTTCCACAGGTCGGGCGACGGCTGGTAGCTGAGGTCGCCTTGGCTGGTGGCCGGGATGGTCGTGGCGCCGAGCTTCACCCGGTAGCCGGTGGGCGTGCTCGAATCTTCCCGCAGGTAGAAGGTCGAGGGGAAGGGGAGGCCACACAACGATCCGCCGATCGGGTCGCAATCGGCGTACTCGGTGGGGGAAACACCAGAGTCGTCGGTTTCCGGGCAGCCAAGCAGGGCGAGGAAGATCATGGTCGGGCTCGCGGAGGCGCCGACGGTAGCTCACCGATAAACGGGGCGCCATGCCCCCGGGCGCCCGCTGAAACGTCATGCTGTGGTCGACATCGGATCGGGCACCACCACGCTCGGCGTTTTCGAAGCCGGGCCAGCGGGTTTCATCGACCGAGTGTACCAGCAGGGCGAGCCCCTCCAGCTCATGCGGAAGATCGACCAGAGCGGCGCGCTCTCGCCGGCCGCCGTTCGTGCGGTGGTCACGACGCTGCGGGAGCTTGGCAAGAAAGCCCGCGATGCGGGCGCGGCGAGCATCGAGGTCGTGGCCACCAGCGCCCTGCGCGACGCGAGAAACCGCGATGAGTTGCTCCGCAAGATCGTCACCGACGACGCCACGGCCGTTCGCCTCGTCAGCGGCGAGGAGGAGGGCGACCTCGCCGCCCACGCCGTCCTGTGCACGCTGCCCGTCCGCGACGCCGTGGTGGTAGACATGGGCGGTGGAAGCCTACAGTTGTCGCTGGTACGCGACCGGCGCCGCCTGGCATCCATGAGCTTCCCCCTGGGCGCGCTCCGCCTCGCCGACCGGTTCTTGCCGGGGGACAACGCGTCGCCCGACGCCCTCGTGGCCCTGCGTCGCCACGTGGTGCACACGCTCGCGGCCGTGCCCTGGCTGCCCGATGCGCCGCTGGTGGCGGCGGGCGGCTCCGCGCGCTCCCTCGGGAAGATGGTGCGGAAGTCTGTGGACTGGAAGGTGAAGCACGGCCACGGCTACTGGCTCGACGTCGAGGCGATGCTCGACCTGTACGAGCGTCTGTCGCGCGTCCCGGCGCGGGAACGTGCCGCGGTGCCGGGGCTCCCCGTGAACCGCGTGGACAGCATCGTCGCGGTGGCGCTGACGCTGTCCACCCTCACCCGCATGGCCCGCCACCCGGGGATGCACCTGTCCACCTATGGCATCCGCGAGGGGGTGGCCTTCCGGGCCCTGCACGGCGCCGAGCCCATCGACGACCCCGCTGCCGCCGGCATCGCCGGGCGACTCGGCGGCGAAGGGCTCCCAGCGAGCTACGCCCCGCACGGGCTCAGCGCGCGCGAGTCGCGACTGTTCCGTGCCGCAGCCTCGCATCCGGTGTCGGCGCTCCTCGAGAAGCCGATCCAGGGCTACTGGCAGGAAGAGGTCTTGCGGGTGGTGGCCGCGCGGTAGTCGCTAGCGTCGTAGCCGCAAACGTTCCTGGCTGCGCACGGCCTTGCCCTCGGTCGCGACACGTTCCTGCCCCCCGGAGGGGAGGATGCGCGTGGCCTTGACGTTGTCGCTGAGCTGCAGTTCGAGGAAAGCATCGATTTCCCTGCAGAGTTTAGGCTCGTGCACCGGGAAGGCGATCTCGATGCGGCCATCGAGGTTGCGTTGCATCCAGTCCGCCGAGGACAGGTAGTACTCGGGTTGCCCGGCGTTCTCGAAGCGAAAGACCCGCGCGTGTTCGAGGAAGCGGTCGACAATGCGGATGGCGTGGATGTTCTCGGAGAGCCCCTTCATGCCGGGGCGGAGGCAGCAGGTGCCGCGAACGATGATGTCGACGGTCACACCGGCGCGCGAGGCCTTGTAGAGCTCCTCGATCAAAGTGGGATCGACGAGCGCGTTGACCTTCACCACCACCCGCGCCGCCTTCTTCGCTCGCGCATGCTTCGCCTCGCGACGGATCAGCTCCGCCATCCGGTCGCGCAGGTGCATCGGCGCGAGCACCAGCTCGGTGAAAGCGGGCGGCCGCGCGTAGCCGGTGAGCAGGTTGAAGAGCCAGGTGACGTCTTCGCCGACGGCCTCGCGCGAGGTGAACAGGCTGTAGTCGCCGTAGAGCGCCGCGTTCGCCTCGTTGTAGTTACCAGTCCCGAGGTGCACGTAGCGCCGCAACCCCGTGCGCGTGCGCCGGACAACGAGGGCGGCCTTGGCGTGGGTTTTCAGGCCGGTCACCCCGTACACCACGTGCGCGCCGGCATCTTCAAGGCGTCGCGCCCACGCGATGTTGGACTCCTCGTTGAAGCGCGCTCGCAGCTCGACCAGGGCCACCACCTCCTTGCCGTTCTGCGCCGCCACCAGGAGCGCCTGCGCGATGCGACTTTGCGGGGTCATGCGGTAGAGCGTCATCTTGATGGCGAGCACGTCGGCGTCGTGCGCAGCGGTCTCGATGAAGCGCACCACGTCGTCGAAGCTCTCGTACGGGTGGTGCACCAGGACGTCGCCCCGGTCGATCACGCGGAAGATGTCGCGACCGCGCGCGAGCCTGGGGTGTCTTGCGGGGACGTGCGGGATGAACTTGAGGTCGGGGCGGTCGACCAGGGCGTACAGCTGGAAGAGGTCGGCGAAGGCAGTGAAGCCCTCGGCCTCGTAGATGTCGCCGCTCCCGAGCTCCAGCTCGCTCACCAGCCGGGGCAAGAACTCGGGCGACACGCCGGGCTCGTGCTGCAGGCGGACGGCGCCGCCGAGGCGACGGGCCCGCACGGCGCTCTCCACGGTGCGCAAGAGGTCGTCGGCGCGGTCTTCGTCGTAGTCGAGCTCCGCGTCGCGCGTCACCCGGATGGCGCCGGCGCTGAGCACCTTGGCGTTGCGGAAGAGCACATCGAGGTTGAGACGGATGGCGTCTTCCAACAGGGCCACGTGCACCTCTCCGGTGCGGCACGGCAGGCGGAGGAAACGTGGCAGGACAGCCGCCGGGATGTGGAGCACGCAGAAGTCGACCGGGGCGAGGTCGTCTTCCTCGTCGTGGGGTTCGAGCTCCAAGACGAGGCAGAGCGTCCGGTTGGCCACGTGTGGGAAGGGGTGCCCCGGGTCGATCGCGATCGGCGTGATCACCGGCAGCGCGCTCTCCTGGAACCACTTTCGGAGGAAGCGCTCCTGGTCCCTGGTCCACTGCCCCGCCCGCCGGAGGTGAACACGCTCCTTCGCCATTGCCGGGAGCAGCTCGCGCAGCATCAGGCGGTGTTGCTCCGCCACCAGCTCGTGGGCGCGTTTGCTCAGCGCCGCGAGCACCTGCGCCGGTGCCATGCCATCGGCCCCGGGCACCGACACGCCTGCATCCACCTGGCGGTGGAGACCCGCCACGCGGACCAGGAAGAACTCGTCGAGGTTGCTCGAGAAGATGGCGAGAAACTTCAGGCGTTCGAGGAGGGGGACGGTCGGATCGCGGGCCTCGTCGAGCACGCGCGCGTTGAACTCCAGCCAGCTCAGCTCCCGGTTGACCAGGGCACGGTGAGGCATCGCGCCAATGTGCCCCGGCGTGGTAGGCTGCGCCTTCCCGGAGGTCGAATGCCGCCGCAATGCCGCGTGGGCGACCAGTCCCAAGTTCCCGCCGACGCGCACGGCTGTCCCGCCTGTCCCCACCCTGCCGTGGGCCCGGCGGTGGCGGGGTCGCCCAACGTGATGGTCAATTCCATGCCCGCGCTCCGCGTCACCGACCCTGGCATCCACGCGGCCTGCTGCGGCCCGAACACCTGGGTGGCCGCCAAGGGCAGCGGCACGGTGTTCATCAACAAGCTCCCCGCGCATCGCCTCGGCGACATGGACACCCACTGCGGCGGTGTCGGTGCCATGATCCAGGGCAGCCCCAACGTGCTGGTCGGCGGGTAGCCGAATCGTCCCCCTCGTCTGCCCGCGCTGCCGTCACGTGGATAGCGCGGGAAATCTACAACTCTCGGGGCTCTACGCGGCGGGCTCCGTCCTGCGCTGTGCATGTGGCACCCGCTACCCCGTCGTCGCCGGCATCCCCATCGTGCTCGCCGATGTCGCGAGCTGGGCCGCCTCGGAGGGGCTCGACGCGCTGCGCAGCGATGCCGATCCCGAGCTGCTTGAGCTGCTCCTGCCGCCGGGCAGCGCCGCCGCGCGAAACTGCGACCTGGCGCGGGTGTACGCAGATTCGCCGCGCAGCCCGCTGGTGGACTGGGTGGATGACGAGCTGTCGCGACAGGACGGTCTCGTGCTCGAGCTCGGCTCCGGTCCCGGTCACCCGGGGACGGTACGCGTCGACCTGAACCACCGCCTCTTGCGCTCCGGCCCGGCGGCCGCCGAGCTGGCCCCCGACCCTCGGTTCGAAGACAGCCTCGCGGTGCGACCGGGCGTCGCGGTGTGCGCCGACGCAATCGACCCCCCTTTCCCGCCGGAGAGCTTCGACGCGGTGGCCCTGGTCAACCTGCTCGACTCCTGTCGCGACCCGGCGCTCGCGCTGGCGCAGGCCGACGCGCTCGTGAAGCCGGGAGGGACGCTCATCCTGACCTGTGCCTTCGCCTTTGGCGATCCCACACCTCCGTCGAGGCGATTCGACGAGACCGACCTCGTGCGCGCCCTCTCGGGCGAGACCGAGTTCGGGGGCCACGCGCTCGCCAGCCGCGTGGAGCGGGTCGACGACGATCTGGAGTGGACGCTGCGTTTGTCGCCGCGCACCCGTCACGTTCACCGCGCCCTGGCTCTCGTCGCGCGCAAGCCGCGATAAACTAGCGTCATGGCGACCGCCCTCCCCACGCCCGCGCACAAGCACCCGCCTCGGAAGTAGTCCCCCCACTTCCCGGCCCGTTCCGTCCCCGCGCGGCGTGCGCGGCGCTATACTCGCCTCTCGCCCTGCCCGGAGCCCCAATGCCCAAGGTCACCGACCGCCACGGTCGCCCCACGTCTGGCCAGATGCCCGGCCTCGTCGAGGGCATTTGTGTCGACAACGTAGATCCCGAGAAGCTGGGCCGCATCAAGGTGAAGTTCCCCACGCTGCCCGACATGCCGGAGTCCTGGTGGGCGCGGCTTTCGATGCCCATGGCAGGTCGCGAGCGCGGCTGGATGACCATCCCCGAGAAGGACGACGAGGTGCTCGTGGGCTTCGTCCACGGCGACATCAACAACGCGATCGTGCTCGGTTCGCTCTACAACGGTGTCGACACGCCCCCTTACGCCAACGAGGACGAGGAGAACAACCTCCGCGTCTTCCAGAGCCGCTCGGGGCACCGACTCACGTTTGACGACACCAGCGGCGACGAGCGCATCGAGCTGATCTCCCACAACGAGGAGATCCGCATCATCTGGGACGCGAAGGAAAAGACGCTGAGCATCTACAGCGGGAAGGACATCATCGTTGAAGCGAAGGAAACGATCAGCTTCAAGTGCAAGGACTTCATTCTCGAGGCCACCAACTCCATCAACATGGAGGCGGGTTCTACCTTTGAGACCAAGGCGGGCAGCTCGATGAACATCGATGGTGGGAGCCTGCTCACGCAGAAGGCCGGCACCATTCAGATCAACTGAGGCGACCATGATCAACGGCATCGTCGTCGGCGTCGTCATCGACAACAAAGACCCCGACAAGCTGGCCCGGGTGAAGGTGGAGTATCCGGTCGACAATGAGACGCCGCCGGAGACGAGCTGGGTGCGCCAGATGTGGCCGATGGCCGGGCCGAAGCGCGGCTGGGTCATCATCCCCGACGTCGGCACCGAGGTGGTGATCGGCTTCGCCTACCGCACGATGACGCCCTACATCCTCGGCGGCGTGTACAACGGCGATGAGGACAAGCCGGAGCCCTACGCGAACGAGGACGAGAACGACGACCATCGCGTTTTCTGGTCGCGCAACAGTCACTGGATCGACTTCGACGACACGCCCGGGAAGGAACGCATCGAGCTCATCTCGACGACCGAGGGCGAGGCCATCTACCAGGAACTGCACGCGGCGAACAAGGTGATCACGACGAAGACGAAGAAGGACTTCATCGTCGAGGCCAAGGAGACCATCAGCTTCAAGTGCAAGGACTGGAAAGTCGACGCGAGCACCTCCATCGCGATGGAGGGCAAGACGGTGGCGTGGAAGTCGGGCGGCACCATGACCGAAGACGGTGGCAGCTCGATGGTCCGCAAGGGTGGCACGGTCTCGTACAACGAGCTCCCGGTGGCGGCCCCGATGCCGGTGAAGGCCACGCCTGAACACCGGCACCCGCCCACCGAACCCGAGGGCGACAACACCAACGAGGAGACCGAGGAAGAAACCCCTGGCGACAGCGTGAGCCCGGCCGAGGCGGCGGCGGCGGCGGCGGTCGCGGCGGCGGCGGCCGCAGCCCTCGGAGGCGCGATCGGCAACATCCTGTCGGCGGTCCTCGATGAGGGCCCCAGTCGCGACGGCGGGTATGGGGGTCGTCCCTCCTACGGCGGGGGCTCCAGCGGCGGTGGGGGTTCATCTGGCGGGGGCGGGCGGCCGAGCGGCGGCGGCACGAGCGGCGGTGGCGGCGGCGGCACGAGCGGCGGCGGCGGCACGAGCGGCGGTCTCCAGTGCTTGCAATGCCTGGATGTATGCAGGCCTGCCTGATGAGGC
>SXON01000233.1 GCA_005778355.1 Pseudomonadota bacterium
CGATGCTGTGGCGCGAGAGGCCGAGCTCTTCCGCGACCAGGCTCGCGGTCGCCCCGCCCGCGCGGCGGGCGGCGGCGTAGGCCCGGACCCGCTCCCGCACCGTCTCGGGGTACCCGAGGCTCCAGGAACTCGGCCGCTTCGAGGCCACGAGGGCGCGCACCTCCTCGGCGGTCGCCACCTTCGTCCCGCTCATCGACATCGCTCTCGCTCCGCAGAGCCCCGAGCCTCACGCGGCGGCGACCACCCCGCGAGGGGGCACGGCGAGGATGTACGCTACGACCTCTGGCCGCACCTCATCAAGCCCGACGGTCGGCTCCACCCCGCTCGGCCGCGACGACCTCGGCCGCGTCATCTCCGCCACGCACCCGGACAGTTCCAGCGAGACGTGGGCCTACAACCTTGCCGGCAACCTCGCCCGCCATCACGAACGCGCCACGCAAACGATGACGATGACGATGACGCTCACGACGCAATCGCGCCCCGCACCTCCGCCGACAGCATACTAAACACCGCCGAGACCCCCGCTTCCTCCACGTCCCACCTCGCGACTTCCCTGGTGAAGCCACGGTCGTAGGCGCACACGCGCGAGGGGAGGGGTTCCGGCGCCCGGCCCAGCGCGGGGCGTAGCCACGAGAGGTTCTGGGCGAACTTGGTAGGACGAAGGCGGGAGAAGCCAACCAGCACGCGGTCGGGCTCGTGGGCGAGACCCCGGCACCAGCCAAGCGCGGCCCCGTCGCTCCGGGGAACCCGGTCGAGGTCGAAGTCCGACACGACGCGCCCCGCCCGGGGCTCGGTCACAATCACCCGCCCCGACACCGCCGTGAACCAGCAGAGATCGCCCTCGGGCACCCCGTCGTGCACGGGACGATCGGCGAGCTTGATCGGCTCGCCCCCGTCGAGCGGGAAGGCGTCGCGCTGCTCAAATCGCGTCACCCAGCGGCGGCCATCGGCCCAGGCGATGTAGTTGGGATGCGACTGGTGGGGCTTGGTCGTCGCCACGCGCCGGTAGTCGACAGCGCGGTCGAATCGTGTCCACGTGGGCACCTCGATCACCGACTTCTCCTCGATGATGGCGCCGTCGTCGTCGACCACCACCACGAGGTCGAGGCCCGTCGACACCACGTGGATGCGGCCGTCGATGCGGGCCACGTGGTGCAGGTCGTTGAAGCAGGGATGACTGATAGTGCGCACCACCCGGTTACGATGGGGATCGTAGACGAGCACCTCGGTCTGGGTGCACAACAACAGGCGTTCGCCGTCCCACGAGGCGCTTTTGAAGATGTGCGAGGGGTCGACCTCCGGCACCCGCTCCGCCGCGCCCTCGTACTCGAAGATCACCCGCGTCTGCCCGGTGACGGTGTCGAGCTCCGCAAGCACCGCCTTGTCGAAGCTCGTCCACTCCTCGCGCCGCACGAAGCGCGACACCCGCTGGCGACCGCCGGTGATGAGGTATCGGGCCACCCACGCTCCTGGAGCGCACGCTGCTATCCGGCGGGCGCTGGCTCGGTGATCGGCGTGGGCATCGACGAGCAGCGCGAGGACGCTGGCTCCGGGCCCGTCCGACGGCAACAACGCCGTGGCTCGGCCGCGAGCCTCCGCGATATTGCCGCGATGACCCGCTCACCGCCGTGGTGTTGCGACGAAAACGAGCGTTCATCCGTGTCTGACGGTCGGATCGATCCTGGATCGGCCCGAAACTGCATGGGTTCGCGGCAACAAGTCAACGGCTCGAGCGCGAGCCTCCGCGCTATTGCCGATGTGTCGCGACACAGGTGGTACTCCAACGACCTCCGCCTCGGCGAAAGGCTCTGCCCGGCGGATGTTCATCCGTAGCCCCATCTGCAAGCTCACCGCGCGGAGGACCAGCGGCGAGACCTCCTCGCCGCGAAGATGCCGAACGGTGCGCGTCGCGACACCGAGCGCCGCCGCCACTGCGTCGGTCGGCAGGCCCCAGTGCGCGAGCAGGTCGGCGCGAGTGACCCTGGGCACGAGGGCGCGAACGCGCTGGGCGACCTAGAGCTGTCCCCAGCGCAAGCCGAGCAGGTCGGGCAGGGTCGTGGCCTCGCGGCATGGGTCGCTCGCGACACCGTGATGCGCGTCCTGCCGGTGCACATAGGCGAGAACCTGCTCCGCGTGCCAGATGTCGCGCACCTCGGTCACCCGGCACTCGCCCATGTCGAGCTCCAGAGTGGCGGACAGCGCCAGCTTCGCGTCGTGGACGAAGCGGCCAACTTGCGCCTTGTCGCCTGCGAGCAGCGCGTGTGCGTGCGTGTCGGCGGTGCCCACCCCGAAGATGCCCTTGTCGCGACCCACGCAAAGCAGCGCGCCTACCAGTCCCCGCCGCGCGCCGTCGGTCGGCGCGAGCACCCGACCGCCCTTGGCGCGGAGCACGACCTGATGGCCAAGCGGCATGGGGCGGAAGCCTCGGCACCGAAGGCGAGCATGTCGAGCCGGCCGGCCAGCGCCAGCTTCGCGTGGTGGACGAGGGCGGCGCCCGGTTACCCGGGCTGGGTTGACCCCCCGCCACCGCGAGTACATCGGCGAGGCCCTCGTCGTGGAGCATGCCCCCGTGGACGACTCACGACGCACCGCCGTCGTGATCTGCCCACCGCTCGGCTACGAGGACACCAGCGCCTACCGGCCGCTCCGGGTGCTCGCCGACGCGGTGGCCGAGCGAGGATTCACCTGCGTGCGCGTGGACTGGCCGGGACTCGGAGACAGCGCCGGCGAGGCGCTCGACGACGATATCTTGTCGCGACAGGTCGACGCCCTCAGAGAGGTGGCCGAGTCGCTCCGTGGTCGAGGCTTCACCCAGGTCCTCGCCATCGGCGTGCGCGCGGGCGGCCTGCTCGCCGTCGCCTCGGCGGCCTTCGATGCCCTGATCCTCTGGGGCTGCCCCGCCAGCGGCAAGCTCTACCTTCGCGAGGAGCGCGCGTTTCACCGCCTCGCCGCGCGGGCCTTCACCGACGCGCCGGCAGACCGTCCCGCGCTCCCCGAGGGGGTGCTCGAGGCGGGGGGCTTCTTGTACTCGGCGGGCAGCGTGCGGGCCTTGGACGCCTTGTCCCCCGCTTTCGACGGGCCGTGCCTCGTGATCCCGCGCGAGGGCACTTCGGCCCGTCCCGAGCTCCTCGCCGCGCTCGGTCGCGAAGTCACGGTGGTCGAGGCCGGCGGGGTCAACGACCTGCTCGACGACCCCTACCGGGCCAAGCTCAACCCGGCCGCGCGCGACGCGATCCTCGGCTTCCTGGTCGGTCGCGACAGCTTCGCACCTGGTCCCCGGGCTGGCCGTCCCGATCTACGAGGCGAGGGCTGGATCGAACGGCCGGTGACGATCCCCTGCGAGGCTGGCCAGCTGGTCGGCATCGAGTGTCTCCCGATCACGACGCCATCCGCGTGGACGGTCTTGTATAATGCCGGTGGTGTGCGCCGATCTGGGCCGAACCGGCTCTGGACCGCGGCCGCGCGGGTGCTCGCGAAGCAGGGCATCGCGTCTTTGCGGGTAGACGTGCGCGACGTCGGCGACGCCGACGGCGCCCCCGAGACGGCGGGCGACCTCGAGGCCATGTACAGCGAGGCGAGCGTGGGCGACGCGCTCCGCGCCTACGATCACGTCGACCGCGGCTTGCCGATCGACGTGGTGGGCCTCTGCTCCGGTGCTTTCATGTCGGTGCAGGTGGCGGCGCGTCGACCGGTGCGCCGGGCCACCGTCTTCAATTGCCTCGCCTACGTGTGGGACGACGACGCCCGCAGCAACGGCCTGTCGAGCCAGGTGAGCCGCTCGCTCCTCGACGGGCGCCGCTGGAAACGCCTGCTCACGGGTCGGATCGACGCGCGTGCGCTCGCCCGGGCGCTCCTCGTCCAGGCCCGCCTGCGGGCGGAGGGCCTCGTCGCGCGGCTCCGAGGGACGGCCGGTCCCGACCCGGTCGACACCATCCTGCGACAGGTCGCCGCACGGGGAACCCTTCTACAGGTGGTGATCTCGGCGGGCGACCCGGCGCTCGATTATCTAGAACGACACGTGCCTTTGGCCCGTCGCCCCGCCGTGACGCTCATCCCTGGGGTGGATCACACCCTCCGTCCCGCTTGGGCGCACGCCGCCGCGATCCGACTCATCACTGCCGCCCCCGGAGCTCCATGAACGTCGAGAGCCGCTTCGACACCATCCACCAGATCGTCAGCAAACACGGCCGGCTTGGCGCCGACCCGACCACGATCTCGCCCGACACCAACCTCTACGAGGCAGGTCTCTCCTCGCTCACCACGGTGAACCTGATGCTCGCGCTGGAGGAAGCCTTCGACGTGGAGTTCCCCGATCGCATGCTCGGTCGAAAGACCTTCGAGAGCATCCGCTCCATGGCCGAGGCCATCGACGAGATCGCGTCGTAGCGCCATACTTCCCGCTGCTGGAGCCGCTGCATGTCTCGCTGCCACCCCGACCTGCCCGCTTTGCTCGAGCGGGTGCACCAGATTGGTCGCGACGCCATCGCGCCCCACGCTGCCTCCGTCGACGCCGACGCGCGCTTTCCCACCGAGGCCTTCGCTGCCTTCAAGGAGGCCAAGCTCCTGTCCTGCTACGTGCCGGTGGAGCACGGGGGGATGGGGCTCTCCATCTCCGACCTCTCCAAGATCTGCGAGGCCATGGGGAACTACTGTGGTTCTACCGCCATGGTCTTCGCCATGCACCAGATCCAGGTGGGCTGCATCGTGCACGGCGCGCTCGGCTCGCCTTACTTCCAGGGCGTGTGCCGCGAGCTCGTGGAGAAGCAGCTCGTGCTCGCCTCGGCCACCACGGAGGCCGGGATCGGCGGCGACGTGCGCACCTCGTCCTGCTTCGTCGACCCCGTGGGCGACCGGGTGCAGCTCTTGAAGCAGGCGCCGGTGATCAGCTACGCGCTCGACAGCGACGCGATCCTCGTCACCGCGCGCCGGTCGGCCAGCGCCGGGCCGAACGACCAGGTTCACGTCTTCGTGCGACGCTCGGACTGCACCCTCGAGCCGCTCGAAACCTGGGACACCATGGGTTTCCGCGGCACCTGCAGCCTCGGTTTCGTGCTCCGCGCCGACGTGGGCCCCGAGCAGGTCTTGCCCACGCCCTACGCCGAGATCCACGCCAAGGTGATGCACAGCTTCGCCCACGCGGTCTGGACTTCGTTGTGGCTCGGCCTCGCGAACGACGCGGTGCACCGCGCGCGCGCCCACCTCAAGGCCCAGGCCCGCAAGACACCGGGCACCATTCCGCCCAACGCGCTGCGCCTCGCCGAGGTGGACAACCAGCTCTTCCAGATGCGCGCCTGCGTGGAAAACACCGTGGCCGAGTACCATCAGCGCCTGCTCGACCATCCCGGCGCTTTCCCCCAGGACTTTGCCTACAGTCTGCGGGTGAACAACCTGAAGGTCGCGGTGTCGAAGCTCCTGATCGAGGTGGTGAGCGGGGCTTTGAACGTGACCGGCATCGCCGGCTACCGCAACGATACCAAGTACTCCCTGTCGCGACACCTACGCGACGCCTACGGCGCCTCGCTCATGGTGCACAACGACCGCATCCTCGGGCAGAGCGCACCCTTGCAGCTGATGGTGCGCGATGTGTGACGACCCCTATCGGCAGTACCACGACGAGCTCGTGGCCATGGGCCTGCTCGTGCCCTCGGGCGTGCGCGGCGTGTACGGTCACGGGGGCGACTTCGAGCACGTGATCGAGCAGGTGGAGCGCCTCGTGTCGCTGGAGGGGCGCGACCAGTCGGCCGAGGTGATGCGCTTCCCGCCCGTCTTCCCCCGGGCGCACTACAACCGCATCAATCACCTGCACAACTTCCCGGATCTCCTCGGCTCGATCCACGCGTTCACGGGGAACGAGGCCGAGCACCGGGTGATGCAGCGGGCCTTCGACGAGGGCGGCGACTGGACCGGCTCGCTCGTCGCCAGCGACCTGATGCTGGTGCCGGCCGCGTGCTACCCGCTCTACCCGGCGGCCACCGGCACGCTCCCCGAGGGCGGACGCACCGTCGATCTCCGCACGCACGTTTTCCGCCACGAGCCGAGCGACGACCCCGCCCGCATGCAGATCTTTCGCCAGCGCGAGTACGTGCGCCTGGGCACGGCGCACGAGGCAGTGTCGCACCGCGACGAGTGGCTCCGCCGCGGCAAGGCGCTCTTGCGTTCCATCGGTCTCCCCGTGGAAGACGTGGTCGCCAACGACCCCTTCTTCGGTCGCGGGGGTCGACTCGCCAAGGCAACTCAACGGGAACAAGCCCTGAAGTTCGAGCTGGTGGTGCCCATCTGCTCGACCGAGAAGCCCACCGCCATCTCCTCGACGAACTACCACCTCGACTACTTCGGCAAGGCCTTCGACATCCGCACGCCCGACGGCGAGCTGGCCCACACCGCCTGCATCGGCTTTGGCCTCGAACGCATCGCGCTCGCCTTGTTCAAGACCCACGGCCTGCGGCTTCGCGACTGGCCCCGCGAGGTGCGCGAGCGGCTGGACCTCGCCTGATGCCGCGGGTCTTGTCCCTCGACCCCGCCACTTACACGCGGCACGCCTGTCACACCCGTGATCGCGACTGGGCCGAGACCAACTGCTACTCCGACGTGATCATCGAGATGTTGCACGGGCTCGGCCACGAGCCCCTGGCCGGCATGTCCTTCACGCTGGCGAGCGACTGGGAGGTGGACCAGTGGACCTTCTTCAAGTTCCCTCACCAGGACGTGGAAGAGCTCTACGGGCTCGAGATCCACGAGATGGCGCCGTGGCGGGATCTGCTCCGCCACGTTGTCGACCAGGTGGCCGCGGGGCGGCTCGTGCTGGTGGAGATGGACAGCTGCTACCTGCCCGACACGCAGGGCGCGGCGTACCGAATCGCGCACGTCAAGAGCACCATCGCGGTGAACGAGATCGACCTCGACGCGGGGCGCATGGCCTACTTCCACAACCAGGGTTTTCACTGGGTGGACGGCGATGATTTCCGGGCGCTCTTCCAGCTTGACGGCCTGGTTCACCCGCGAATCTTGCCGCCCTACATCGAGGTGGTGAAGCCGCTGCCACGCGGGAGGGCGCTGGCGGGTCCCGAGCTCCTGGCGGGCGCCCTGGCCTGCCTGCGGCGCCAGCTCGATCGTGCCCCGGCCAGCAATCCCTTCCCGCGCTTCCGCGCCGCCTTCGAGCGCGACCTGCAGTGGCTGGTGACGGAGCCCATCGACAGCTTCCACAACTATAGTTTCGTGACCTTCCGCCAGTATGGGGCCAACTTCGAGCTGGCGGCGACGCACCTGCGCTGGCTGGCGGCGCAAGGCTTCGACCCCGGGGCGGCCGACTGCTTCGCGGCGATTAGTCGCGACACCAAGGCGATGCAGTTCGCCCTGGCGCGCGCGGTGGCCCGCAAGAAGCCGGTTGACTTCGCGCCGCTCGAGGCGATGGCCGCGCGCTGGGACGAGGGTTTGTCGCGACTGCGCGAAGCGCTCGCGCGGTGAAGCTCGTCGAGGGCTGGACCTTGCAGTCGACGCCGCCCGGCGCGGCGGCGACGCCCGCTGAATTGGGCGTTGTCGGCGTCGCGGCGATGGTCCCCGGCACGGTCGCTTCCGCGCTCTCGCTCCCGCTCGACCATCACGTGGACATCGAGGGCCAAGACTGGTGGTATCGCTGCGTATTCGTGGCCTCCGGCGAGCGTCTCATGTTCGACGGCCTCGCGACGGTGGCCGAGATCTGGCTCGACGGGGTGCTTGCCGCGCGCTCGGCGAACATGTTCCGCGCGGTGACCGTTCCCCTGTGTCCCGGCGAGCACGAGCTGGCGCTCGCCTTCCGTTCGATCCCCCGGCAGAAGCGGCCGAGGCCCCGGTGGAAGACGAACCTCGTGAACGACCAGGACCTCCGGTGGACGCGCACCTCGCTCATGGGACGCATCCCCGCCTGGTGCCCGCCCTTTCCCCCGGTGGGCCCCTGGCGGGCGATCCGCGAGGCCTCGGGGCCGCGCCTGCTCGCGGTGCGCACGCGGGTGGACGACGGTTTCTCCGTGGAGGTGGAGCTCGACGGGGGAGGGGAGGTGAGCTTGCGGCTCGGCCAGGGAAGCCTCACCGGCCCCGCCCTCCCTCCAGCACAGTTCTCCGCGCGCGCGCCCGGCGACGAGCGGCCCGAGGGCCGCCTCGGCGGCGTCGTCCACCGCTTCGATCTCCCCCCTCAGCCGCTCTGGTCTCCTGAGTCACCCTCCCTGGTCGAAGCCGCCCTCGTGGTTGATGGCGTGGACCTACCCCTCGGCAAGCTCGGTTTCCGAAGCCTGGCGTTCACCGGCGGCGAGATGCGCGTGAACGGCGTCCCCCGCTTCTGCCGTGGCGCCTGCTGGACGGTGGACGACCCGCGCGCCGTAGACGGCGACCCTCGCCCGGTGCTCGCCGAGGCCCGCGCCGCCGGTCTCGACATGATCCGCGTGGTGGGCACGATGGCCTACGCCAGTGACGCGTTTCTCTCCGCTTGCGACGAGCTCGGCATCCTCGTGTGGCAGGACTTCTGCTTCGCCAACATGGACTACCCGGTGGGCGACCCGGAGTTCCGCGCCGAGGTGGAGGCCGAGGCGCGGGAGCAAGTGGCACGCATGTCGCGACACCCCTGCCTCGCGGTACTCTGCGGCGGCAGCGAGGTGACGCAGCAGGTCGCGATGATGGGCCTGCCTGCGAGCGAGTGGGCCTCGGTGCTCTTCGACGAGATCCTCCCCGCGGCGGCCGGCGACATCCCCTACGTGCCGAACAGCCCCTCGGGCGGCGACTTGCCCTTCGAGGTGGGCGCGGGCGTGAGCCACTACTGGGGCGTCGGCGCCTACCGCCGCCCGCTCTCGGACCTGCGGCTCGCGAGGGTCAAGTTCACGTCGGAGTGCCTCGCCTTCGCGCAGGTGCCCGAGCCGACGTCGCTCGCCGAGGCAAAGATCCCGGTGGTGCCGCACCACCCCCTCTGGAAGGCAGGCGTGCCCCGCGACGCCTCGGCCGGCTGGGACTTCGACGACGTGCGCGACCACTACTTGCGCGTGCTCTACGGCGTGGACCCCGTGGAGCTTCGCAGCACCGACCTCGAGCGCTACCTCGCGCTCTCGCGCGTGGTTCCGGGGATCCTGCTGCACCGCGCCTTCGCGGAGTGGCGACGACCCGGTTCGGGTTGCGGCGGGGGCCTCTCGTGGTGGCTCAAGGACCTGCGCCCGGGCGCCGGCTGGGGCTTTCTCGACAGCGCGGGCCGTCGCAAGGCGGCGTGGTGGTATCTCCGCCGCGCCTGGGCGCCTCGCGCCGCCTTCCTGAGCGACGAGGGCCTCGACGGACTCGGCGTCCACCTCGTCAACGACACCGGCTCCGACATCGACGGCAGCGTGGAGATCGAGGCCCTGCGCCACGGTCGCAAGGCGGTAGCAGTCGCGACGCAGGCGGTGACCGTCCCCGGGCGATCAGGGATCACGATCTCGGCGTCGGCGATGCTCGGGCGCTTCGTCGACCTCTGCTACGCCTACCGTTTCGGTCCCCCGACTCACGACGTGGTCTGCCTGCGCTGGCGTGGCGCCGACGGTCAACTGATCGCCAGCGACGCCTACTTCCCGCTGGGCTACGCCCTGCCCGTCCACGACGCGGGCGTGGTCAACGCCTCCTGGACCGGCGGGCAGCTCACGATCAGCAGCACCGCGTTCCTGCACGCGCTGCAGCTGGAGGGCGTGGCCGCGAGTGACAACTTCGTCGACCTGCACCCCGGCCAGCCGATGACCCTGGCCGTCGAGACCTTGCCGGGAAGGCCGCAGCGCGTGTACCTATCGGCGTTGAACATGGATGGATCGCTCACGGTGCGCCCAGGCTGAGGCGGTGTCCGGAGTGTCCGCTGTGCGTCGACTCACCAGATCCGTGAAGGCCCCCACGCGGCCCCTTGCCCCGGCCTCCCGGTGTGTAGCTAGGTCGTGGCCTCCCGGTGTTTCATATGTTGGGTATGTTCCTTCATTTACTTGTGGGTTGTGCAGACGATCTTGAGCCTGGGCCGCGCGCCGTCGCGGCGACCCGCGACCCGCCTCGAGGTGTGCGCAACGGCGAGCTACGCGCGCATCCAGGACGCGATCGACGCCGCCGCGAGCGGCGACGAGATCGTCGTGTGCGCGGGCACCTACGAGGAGCGGCTCGTCGTCGATGGAATGCAGCTGGAAATCCGCGGCGAGGACGGCGTAAACGTCACCATCATCGACGCGCTGGAGGCCGGGACCACCCTCACCGTCACCGAGGGCGCCGAGCTGACGGTGGAAGGGCTCACGCTGCGCCACGGGCTGAGCGCCAACGGCGGGGGAAACATCAACTGCGAGGGATCTACGCTCGTGCTCTCGCAGGTCAACGTGGAACTGGGCGTGGCGGCCTGGGGGGGCGGGCTGGCGGCCGACCGGGGCACGCTCTTGGTGACGGGCGGGCGCTTCTCGCGCAACGCCGCCACGGGCGACGAAGGCGGCGGCGGGGTTTTCCTCGCCTCGAGCTCCGGCAGCATCGCCTGTGCCGAGATCGTGCACAACACCGCCTACCGGGGCGCCGGGGTGTACCTGAAGGGCGACCTGATGCAGCTCTCCCACAACAGCATCGGTCGGAACGCGGCGTCGATTGGCGGCGGCCTCTTCACACATGGCAACTCCACGATCACGGGGAACAGCTTCGCGGTCAACACCGCCTCGTACGTGGGCGGAGGGGCCTTCCTGTCGGGTCACGACGGCGAGGTGCGCGGGAACGCGTTCACGCGGAACAGCGCCAACGAGGATGGCGGTGGGCTCTACGTGTCGGGAGGCGCGCCCTGAGTGCTCAACAACGACTTCGTCGCCAACCAGTCGGGCGACGACGGGGGGGCTACGCGTGAAACTGTCGACGGCGTTGCTCAGAGGGAACGTTTACACCGCCAACGTGGCGGCGGGGAGCGGCGGTGGTGCCAAGGTGTCGCACGAGGCGGCCACGATCGACGGGAGCGTTTTCTCGGGGACGCGGCCGGCGAGAACGGGGGGGCCCTCGAGCTCGACGAGTCGGCCAGCGCCGTCGACGGCTGCACGTTCGCCGGCAACACGGCCGCCGGGGGTCGGGCCGTTCACGTGGCGGGCGGGTGGGACCCGGCAACCTTCGAGGATTCTGACTTTGCTGACAACGTGGCTACGCAACGCGGCGGTCACGTGCTCATCGAGGACGAGGAGGGGACCACCCGATTTGTCCGCGTGACGATGGCCCGGGGGACCGCGGTCGACGGCGGAGCGCTCCTGGCCTCGGGCGCGTCGGTGGCCGTGGCGAATACCCTCATTCTCAACAACGGGGCCACGGGCTCGGGGGGTGGCATCGTGATCGAGGCCGCGTCCGGCCGACTGACCAACATCGTGGCCTGGGAGAACGCGGGTCCGGGCGGGTCGTCGCTCCGCGTTGTCGACGGGCTCGGTCTCGACGTCAGTAACTCGGTGTTCGGCCGTGGTCGCCAGAGCGCCGCCATTGTCCGGCTCGGTGGTGCGCGTCCGACCTGGGACCACAATGACATGTACGCGAACGACGATGACTTCTTCGGCCTCGCCCCGCGGGGTGTGTTCGAGGGGAACCTCGCCGTACGTCCCCATTTCACCGACGATGCCACGCTCGATTTCTCGCTCCGCGCTCGCAGCGAGCTCATCGACGCCGGCAGCCCCTGGGTGTTCGACCCCGATGGGACCAGGAGCGACATTGGGGTGTTTGGCGGGCCTGAGAGCCTGTCCAAGAATCAGCTGGCCGAGCGTGTGCTCGGCTGCGTGCTCGCGGTCGGGGTCGGAGCGTGGCGCGCGCGTACCGGACGGGAGGATCGACAGGGCCGGACGGTCGCGTGGGCGTGCCACCGTACGAGCGAGCGCGAGGCCGCGGAGGGCTCCCGCCCGGCCGCCAGTCGCCGCGCGGGCTGCCGCGTGACTACCTCCTGGACATCTTCCCCGCGGCGGCGCGCAGGTGATGCGCCCGGAGCAGGTTGTGCGCGACGGCCTTGAGGAGCAACTCGCGGTTGGCGCCGCGTATCCCCCGCGTGTGGAACTGTTGCAGGCCCCGGTTGCGGGCCTGGGCGTTGACCAGCTCGGCGACGGCACTCCTCGCCTTGTAAGTCTCCTTCGCCGCGGCGGTCGCCATCCGGGCGCGCCACTCCGCCACGCGGTCGCTGTCCCCCTCCACGCGCGCCGCCGGGTCGCGCGAGGGATCCCGGGGCGCCATCGGCGGCCCGTAGAGCAGGAGCCCCCCGGGCAGGGCGTCCGTGCTCTCCAGCGTCGGGAACCCGGCGTCCACGAGCCAGGCGCCGGGCACCCTGCCGTACTTCTACTTCTCCACCACGTCGTCCACCATCGGGCCGTGGAGGCCCTGGTCGCTCCCCGTGTTGCACGTGTCGACGCTCACGATCACGAGGCTCCCGGCGTCGGTGGCAATCTGGGCGTTGTAGGCTGGCCGGAAGCCGCCGTCGCCCATCTTCATCACGCGCGCGTCGGGGTCCGTCGAGGACACCCTCGGTGCCGACCGGGTGGCCGGCGGCGTGGAGGAGGCGCCACCGGCCGGAGCCGGGCCGCTGGCACCGCCGCCGGCGGTCGCGCCCCTCCCGCCCCCGCCCCTCCCGCCCCCGCGCTTCTTCTGGTTGCGTTCCCACGCGGCCGTCGCCTCCGGGACCTGCGCGAGCGCGCGCTCCAGCCG
>SXON01000234.1 GCA_005778355.1 Pseudomonadota bacterium
ACCGACCTCGACCTCGGCCACGACGAGCGCTTCGTGTCCAGCACGATGTCGCAACGCAACTCGGTCACCACCGGCCGCGTGTACCGCAACGTCATCGACCGCGAGCGGCGCGGCGAGTACCTCGGTCGCACCGTCCAGGTGGTTCCCCACATCACCGACGAGATCAAGAAGCTCATCCAGGAAGGCGTCGACGGCGCCGACATGTGCATCGTCGAAGTAGGCGGCACCGTGGGCGACATGGAAGGCCTGCCCTTCCTCGAGGCCATCCGCCAGGCGCGGGCCGACTTCGGGGTCGAAAACGTGGCCTACGTGCACGTCACCCCGCTCATCCACATGAAAGCGGCGGGCGAGCTCAAGACGAAGCCCACCCAGCACTCCGTCAAGGAGCTGCTTTCGACCGGCATCCAGCCCGACATCCTGATCTGCCGCTCCGACGTGCTCATCCCACGCGACGTGCGGCAGAAGCTCGCCAGCTTCTGCAACGTCGGCGTCGACGACGTCATCAGCGCTCACGACGTGGCCAACATCTACGAGCTGCCGCTGGTCTTCCAAGAGCAAGGGCTCGACGATCGCATCCTGCAGCGTTTCAGCTTCTTCGCTCCCAAGGCCCGCCTGCCGGCCTGGGAGGAGTACACCCGACGGGCGCGCACGCCCAAGCACCACGTGCGCATCGCGATCGTCGGCAAGTACGTGCACCTCACCGACACCTACAAGTCGCTCAACGAGGCCCTGGCCCACGGGGGCGTGGCGAACGACACCAAGGTGGAGCTGCGCTACGTCGACAGCGAGGAGCTCGCTGGCCAGCAGGTGGGCACGGTGCTCGGCGGAGTCGACGCCATCCTCATCCCCGGCGGCTTCGGCGCGCGCGGCACCGAGGGCAAGATCGCGGCAATCCGCTACGCCCGCGAGAACCAGATCCCCTTCTTCGGTATCTGCCTCGGCCTGCAGCTGGCCGTCGTGGAGTTCCTGCGCAACGTGGGCAGCCTCGAGGGCGTGCACTCGAGCGAGTTCGAGACCAACGCCAAACACCCCGCGGTCCACCTGATGGATGCGCAGCGCAACGTCACCGACCTGGGCGGAACGATGCGACTCGGGGCCTACCCCTGTGAGCTCGGCGACGGCACGCGCGCTCGCGCCGTCTACGGTGGCGCCGCGCAGATCTCCGAGCGTCACCGGCACCGCTCCGAGGTGAACCCGAGCTACCACGACGCGCTGAAGCAAAACGGGATGGCGATCAGCGGCCTGTCTCCCGATGGCAAGCTGGTGGAGATGATCGAGCTGCCCTCGCACCCCTACTTCGTGGCCTGCCAGTTCCACCCCGAGTTCAAGTCCCGGCCGCTCTCACCGCACCCGCTCTTCGCGGCGTTTGTGAAGGCTGCGCTGGAGCGGCAGGCCCACGCCGGCCGGAACGTGCGTCCCAGCGAGGCCGCCGAGGCGAAGTGATCTTCCTCCTCGGCTGCGCCACCGAGCTCGCGGCATTGCCGGAGCGTGCCGAGGCCAAGGAGCTCCGGGTCGAGAGCGCTGATGGCGCCTACGTCGTCGCCTTGTCCCAGGCGAGCGCACCGAGCGCCGGTGGTGTCGCGACCGCGACCACCACCGAGGTCAGCCAGCGAGAGAGGGGCAAGCCCCCCCTCTCGATCAGCTCCAGCGCCTCCAGCTGGGACCTCAAGAACAAGCGCGCCAGCTTCGAGGGCCAGGTGCTGGTGACCCGTGGTGATGTCACGATGCACTGCGAGAAGCTTGACGTTGCCTATGGCATCGGCGATGTCGTCGACACGGTCGTCGCGACCGGCAACGTGACGGTGGACAAGGGCTCGCGCGTGGCTCACGCTGCCGCGGCCGAGCTGGTGGGCGCCACGGGACGGATCACGCTCACCGGCTCCCCTCGCCTCGCCGACGGCCCCAACGAGCTCGTCGGCGACACCATCGTTCTCTGGCTCGACGATGAGCGCGCCACCTGCACCGGCAAGGCCGGGGTCCCCTGCACGCTCGTGGTGG
This sequence comes from Pseudomonadota bacterium, assembly GCA_005778355.1. GTDB lineage: Bacteria > Myxococcota_A > UBA796 > UBA796 > SXON01 > SXON01. The sequence goes on from SXON01000234.1 coordinate 1,999, forward strand.
CGGGCTGGGCCGTCGGCCCCTGATGAGCGTGGTGCTCCGCGCGGAGGGCCTGCGAAAGGCCTACGCTGGCCGCGCGGTGGTGGCCTCGGTGTCGTTCCAGGTGAGCGCGGGCGAGGTCGTCGGGCTCCTGGGCCCCAACGGCGCGGGGAAGAGCACCGCCTTCAAGATGGTCGCGGGCCTCGTTCGTCCCGACGCGGGCGAGGTGTGGCTGCGCGAACAACGGGTGGACCACCTGCCGCTCGACGCGCGCGCGCGACTCGGCCTCGGCTACCTGCCCCAGGAAGACACGCTCTTTCGTGATCTCGACGCGCGCGACAATGTCCAGATCGCGCTCGACGCCTCCGGCCGCCGCGACCTTGCCGACACCTTGCTGGCGCGGGTGGGTCTCGAGGGGATGGGTCGCCGCGCCGTGACGGGCCTCTCGGGCGGGGAGCGCCGCCGCCTGCAGGTCGCACGGCTCCTGGCGATCGGGCCCTCGGTGATGCTCCTGGACGAGCCCTTCGCGGGCATCGATCCCATCGCCATTCGCGGCCTCCAGGGCCTGATCCGGGGGCTCGCCGCCGAGGGCGTGGGTGTGCTGGTGACCGACCACGCCGTGCGCGAGACGTTGGGCACGTGCGACCGCGCGCTGATCATCGACCAGGGCGAGGTGCACGCCTCTGGCACCCCTGCCGAGGTGGTGGCCAACCCCCATGCGCGGGACCGTTACCTGGGGCATGACTTCTCGCTGTCCGGCGTGCCCTTGCAAGGAGTGGGCCAAAGCTGATACGCTAGACACTCGACAGCAAGATCTCTCGCCCGGAACGCGGGCTTTCGCCCCATTTCGCAAGGAAGGCACCCACCCGTATGTCGCTGGACTTCAAGCAGGGCCTCCGCCTCCAGCAAAAGCAGACTCTGCAGCTCCAGATCACGCCGCAGTTGCAGCAGGCGTTGAAGCTCCTCCAGCTCAACCACATCGAGCTGGTCGAAGAGATCCAGCGCGAGCTGATGGAGAACCCCACGCTCGAAGAGGTGCCTGGGCAAACCACGCGCGAGGTGCCGGAGACCGCGATTCCCTCGCAAACCGCCGAGGCCCGCGACAGCCACGAGCAGCAGAACGGCTCGCAGAGCAACGAGGTGGACTGGAATCAGGTGCTCGAGAACATGAGCGACCAGGGCTTCCGTAGCGAGCGGGGGGCCTCGGGCTTCGACGAGCTGCCGCCCATCGAGACCAACCTCACCGCCAGCGACTCGATGGTGCCCCACCTGGAATGGCAGCTCCAGATGCAGAGCTGCACCGACAGGGAACGTTCGGCCGCCCTCCTCATCATTCGCAACCTCGACGACCGTGGCTGGCTCCCCGTCTCCCTCGCCGAGATCGTGGAGGAGAACAACGAGAGCGCCGAGACCGACGCCGAGCGCATCGACATCGAGGACGCCGAGGGCGCCTTGCTCCTGGTGCAGTCCCTCGACCCAGTGGGCTGCGGCGCGAAAGACCTGGTGGACTGCCTCGTCATCCAGGCCCGCTTCCACTTCCCCGAGGATCCCTACTTCCCCCTGGTCATCCAGAATCACCTGGGCGACATCGAGAAGCGCAACTACGCGGCCATCGCTCGCGGGGTCGGCATCGCGGAAGAAGATGTGCTCGAGTACCACCGGATGCTCAAGCAGCTCGAGCCCTGGCCGGCGCGGAACTTCACCGGTCAAGACCCGCAGTACATCTCACCCGACGTGTACGTCTTCAAGATCGGCGACGAGTGGCAAGTCGTCCAAAACGAAGATGGAATGCCGAAGCTCCGCGTTTCTCGCTACTATCAGAACGTCCTTCAAGGAAAGGACTCCACGCGCGAGGAGCGTGACTACATCAAGGAAAGGCTCAACAGCGCCGACTTCCTCCTGAAGTCCATCTGGCGGCGCCAGGACACCATCGCCAAGGTCATGCGCAGCATTCTCCGTCGGCAGCACAACTTCTTCGATCTGGGCCCCGACCACCTGCGTCCCATGGTGCTCAAGGACGTGGCCGACGAGGTGGGCGTGCACGAGTCGACGGTTTCCCGCGTCACGTCCAACAAGTATGTGCAGTGTCCCCAGGGGCTCTACGAGCTCAAGTACTTCTTCAACAACGGCGTCAACGCGGTGCACGGCGAGCAGGTGGCAGCCGAGGCCGTGAAGCGGCGCATCAAGAAGCTGATCGCCGCCGAAGACGCGTCCGTCCCCTTGTCCGACGACCAGGTGGTCGCGCTGCTCAAGCGCGACAACGTCGATATCGCCCGGCGAACCGTGGCGAAGTACCGCGAGGCGATGGGAATCCTCCCGTCGTCGAAGCGCAAGAACCTCTGCTAGGAGAAACCCGTGGAGCTGGATTTCACCTTCCGTAATGTCGAGAGCACCGACGCCATCAAGGAGTGGGCGCTCAAGCGCTTCAAGAAGGTCGTCAAGCACGTGAAGGAACCCGCGCACGCGCACCTCACCCTCATCGTCGACAAGCACCGCCACCGTGCCGAGTGCACGCTCTGGACCGACGGCGAAACACTGCGCGCGGCGGGCGAAACCGCCGATATGTACGCCAGTATCGACGCGGTCGTCGCCACCATCGAGAACGCGGCGCGCCGCATCCACGAAAGGCGCGTCAGCTCACACGAGCTGTAAGCAACGCCGCCGAGGGAGCCCGACAGACTTGACGGGACCTCCCGGACCGGCGACATTGCGCCGCTTTCCGAGAGGTCCCCGATCCCCATGGCATTGAAGAACTACTTCTTCACCTCTGAGTCTGTCTCCGAGGGCCACCCCGACAAGATGTGCGATCAAATCAGCGATTCGATCCTCGACGCACATCTCGCTCACGACCCCAATGCGCGCGTGGCGTGCGAGACGCTGGTCAAGACCGGTCTCGTCGTCGTCGCCGGCGAGATCACCTCGCTGGCCCACGTGGATTACCCGCCGATCATCCGGCGCGTCGTCAACGAGATTGGCTTCGACAACTCCAACAAGGGTTTCGACGGCCACACCTGCGCGGTGATGGTGGCCCTGGAGCAGCAGTCGCCCGACATCTCCCAGGGTGTCACCGAGGGCGAGGGTCTCCACAAGGAGCAGGGCGCGGGCGCCCAGGGCCTGAGGTTCGGCTCCGCCA
>SXON01000235.1 GCA_005778355.1 Pseudomonadota bacterium
GTTGGACGAGAACGGCGACAGCATCCACGAGGTCTGGTGGGCGCCCGTCAACGTCGACCAGTACGACTGGCACGACTACAACAAGAAGTTCAACATGCTCTACCACCGCCGCGACGAGGGCGAGTGGTGCTGGGACGCCGTCGCCCTGTCGGACCGCGGCAACTGGATACGGTACGGCATCACAGGGGACACCTGGGATCTCTACTGCCTCGACACGGCGCAGGTGGTAGCCGCCAACGGGACCTGGGCTACGTGCAATGCCGAGGCTCTCAACGACGACCCGGGAGACTTTAGCCTCGGGGAAATCGGGCGCATCACCGACCTCGTGGCCCTCGGCGACGGCGTGGCCCTTGTGACCGCCGCCGGCCGCTGCGTTGACGACGACGGCGACACTCAGACCTACAACAACAGCGACGAGATCTGCGCCGAGAATAGCGGTGAGGGCCTGTGGGTGGTGTACGACGACGGCCTCAGCGGCCTGCGCTACGAGGAGGTGACCTACGACGAGGTCGCGCCGAGCATGCCGTCGAGCCTCGGCGACAACACTTGCGGCAAAGTGGACTTCTTCGAGGGCGTCCCGGGGGCTTCCGCCCCAACGCGTGGAATGGCCCGGCTCTCGCTGCACCCCGACACCGACACGGCCACCGGCGGCACCCACGTGCGGGCGTTCGTCTCCACCAAGACGTGTGGCGTCCGTGAAGTGGAGTTCGAGCTGGGCAGCGAGTCGACGCCGAGTGGCTGGGTGGCCTGGCCAGCGAGCAACTGCCCGCTCCTCCCACAGTCGTTCCCGCTGGTCGGCTACGATGCCTCCAACATCACCCCCACCAACACGGCGGGTGCCATCGCGACTCCCGATGGTTCCTCGCTCCTGGTGTACGGCGGGAACTCCTACGGCGACACCACCTACGGCGGCGGCGTCTGCGCGATCGACCTCGCCGACGGCTCGGCCCTGACCGCGATTCCCGCGAACTCCATTCGCCAGGCCATCTCGGCGGTAGTGCCGCACCCCGACATCGAGGGCCTATACGCCGTGGCGGGCTACCGTGACGGCGAGAATAGCACCACCGGCGAGGCCGGGGTGTACCTGATCCAGCGGCGCGCGCTGCCGTGGAGCAGCGGCGGGCCGACTTACGCCTGGCGGCGCCTCTCCGGCGACGACCTCGACCACCCGCGCGGGCTCGATCTGGGCTGGGGGATCGGGCGGGCCTTGTGGGTGCCCCTCCAACCGGGGGAGTCCCCGCCCACCCACGATCACCTCTACCTCGCGACGGCCGGTGGCGGGCCGTGGGACCTGGACGTGTCGTGGTGAGCCTGCTCCTGCTTGGCTGCCTCGGGCCAGCCACGCCGCCCTCGGGCGAAGCAGACTCTGCCGCCCGCGACCGCGCCTCCGCCTATGTCGTACTTCCACCCGGCAGCCTTCCCTCGGACACGAGCGCCGACACGGGCGACACCGGCCCGGTGATCGAAGTCGATGTCGACGACGACGGCTTCGTCGACGAGGCATCGGGGGGCGACGACTGCGACGACAACAACGCGGGGGCCTACCCGGGCGCCCCCGAGATGTGCGACGACGCCGACCAGGACTGCGACGGCGACGGCTGGCTGGGCGCGGACTGCGGCGCCACGCAGGCGATCGCGGGGATGGGCGTGCTGCTCGCCGGCTCGCCGCTCGGCGCCGCGAGTATCGTGCGCGATGTGACCGGCGACGGCGTGGACGACGTGATGGATGGCTCCTACTGGGAACGCGAGCCCTTCGGCCTCATGTACTGGACAGCCACCGAGATCCCCGACGACCCCGGCTACTTTCCCGACGACAACAACGTGGCCGCATTCTACGAGTACAGCGACCTCATCGACCACCGGCTCGACTACGGCGACGTGGACGGCGACGGCTACAACGACGTGGGGCACGTGCCGGGGGGGGTGTACGGGTACAGCACCCTTTTGTTCCGGGGCCCCATCCCGACCGACGGCACGTGGGTGTCGTCCGGCGACTCGGACTACTCCTGGGACGCCTCGCCAAGCATGGAGTGGTCGGACTGCTGGAGCACCGCCGCAATCACCGGCGATTGGAACGGCGACGGTCTGGGCGATCTCGCGCTGACACCGTGGGACGACCTTCCACCCGAGGAGGACGGCGGGCTCGTCGTGTACTGGGGGGGGACGTTCGGCGAGGAACGCCTGACACTCGGCGGCGACCATGTCTGGCAGCTACACACGCTCGGGGACGTTACCGGCGACGGCACGGACGACATGGCGGTCGATGATCTCGCTGGCGGGGAGCAGTGCGGCGAAAGCACCGTCACCTGCGTGGCCTGGATCGACGGCGAGGACCTCTCGGCAGCCACCGACCTTGAGCGCCCCATCGACGTGGCCTTCGCGACTGTCATTGATGCGGAGCACTATTCAAGCGCCTGGGCGGGAGTCCGAGACTGGGATGCGGACGGTCTCGTTGACCCGGAGGCGGTCGTCTGGCCGCGGGGGGAGGACACCGACACCGACGGCGAACGGTTGCTCTTCAGCGCGACCAAGCTCCCCGCCATGAGCGTCGACGACGGGATCGGTGGCTTCGACCTGCCTGGCACCGTGCTGGACCGAGGACTCAATAGCGGCGCCCACACCTGCGCCTTCGGCGGCGGCGAACAAGTCCTCTACCAGAGCGGCAAGACCTACGCCCTCTTCGAGGCCCCAACCTCGCTCCCCCCGCGCCATTCCCCTCTCCCCGACCGGACACTCGTCTTCGAGCGCGCCTACGGCGCCGACTGCGGCGACGTCACCGGCGACGGCGCGCAGGACCTCGTGTTCGGCGCCCGCGAGGACTGGATGGACGACCGCGCCCACATCCGCGTCATCCCCGGGTGGTCAATCCCCTGGGACGACGCCACCTACTGGCCCTGAACCACCCCTTCGCTGGAGTCCCCCATGCTCGCCCTCCTCCTCGCCCTGCTCGCCTGCCCCGTCACCGTCCCCGGCGACACCGCCACGGCGCTGCCCCAGTCCACCCTCACCGACACCGCCTCGGCCCTCCCCACCACAGATCCCTAGCCAACGGTCATTCCCCAAGCCGGTGCCCGCCACGGCCCGCGCAGCCGACGCTTCAGACCCTCACCACCGACGCCGACACCTCGCGAGTGGCGAGCAAGGCATCGATGTCGCCTGGATCACTGGTCAAGACGCGATCCCCCGCGCGCACCAGCAGCGAGAGGTGGCCGCCGACCACGTCGGCCGTTCTCGATCGTGCCAGGAGCGCGCCCGTGCGCCGGGCATCGTCGGGGTCGAGCGCGTGGACCTCGACGCCCGCGAGCACTCGGGCCAGCCGTGCTTGCGCGCCGCCACCGCGCCACACTTGCGCGACGACCCCGGCGCTGGTCAAGACCGGGAGGCCCTCCTGCCAAGCGACCCGCAGGAGCGCCGCCACGGCGCGGTCGCCCCGGTCAACCCCGACGAGCGCCCCGGCATCGAGGACAACCCGGCTCAGCTTCGCCCCCGCACAACGCCCAGCGCGGCGGCCGCCCGGTCGAGCTCCGTCTCGTGGAAGGGCGACGACTCGGCTTCCCACGCGTCGAGCGCACGGCCGAGCAGGTCGTGCCGCAGCCGCTCGGACGCCGCCTGCGCGATCCAGGCCGACACGCTCATGCCGGCCCGCGTAGCGGCGTCGCGAACGGCGGCGCCAAGCTCCGCCTCGAGAGTGACGGAGAGGCGGTCAACGTTCATGCATACAATGGTATGGCATACCCAAGTATGCGTCAAGAGCGCTCACCCGAAGGCAAACCCGCTCACCGACAGCCCCTTCACCGTCCCCGACCAGGCCAGTCGCGCGGGATCGGCCCCGGCGGCGCCGGCCACGACGTGCAGCGGCAAGAGGTGCTCCTCGCGGGGATGCACCGCCCGCGCGGCCGGGGCCTCGGTCCAGCGAGCCAGTCGCGACTCGCGGTCGCTCCCGAGCACGCTCGCCTGGAGCCAGGCATCGAAGCTACGACTGTCGTTGACACCGCTGCCGTCGAAGAACTTGCGCAGGTTGTGGTAGGTCATGCCGCTGCCGACGATGAGGACCCCCTCCTCGCGGAGCGGCGCCAGGGCCCGGCCGAGGGCGAGGTGCTTCGCCGCGTCGAGGCCCTGCACCAGCGACAACTGCACGCAGGGAACCTGTGCCGTTGGGAAGGCGAGCTTGAGCGGCACGAAGGTGCCGTGGTCGAAACCCCGGGTGGCATCCTCCGCCGACGCGATCCCGGCCCCGGCAAGCAGCTCGCGCACGCGACGCGCCAGCTCGGGGCTACCCGGCGCCGGCCACTGGATGCGATAAGACTCGGCGGGGAAGCCGTAGTAGTCGTAGAGCATCCCCGGCGCCGCGGAGGACGACACCGTGGCCACCGGGGCCTCCCAATGCGCAGTGACGCAGAGGATGGCCCGCGGTTGCAGTCCTGTCGCGACACCCCGCAGGTAGCTCGCCATGGCCTCGTGCTCGGCGCGCGGCATGCCGATGTTGACCCAGGGCCAAGGACCGCCGCCGTGGGGGAGGAAGTGGGCAGGGAGCTTCATGCCGCAGAAGCTACGCGCGGCACGGGACGAAGGCACGTTGCGGTGGTGCAACGGAGCTTAGAGCGGAGCGACCTCACCGGGAGGCATCGCCGCCAAGCTGCCCGCCCAGAGCGCCCAGAGGCCGCCGGTGTCGGGGCCCGCCAGCGGATCGTAGGCGGGCGCGGCGGTGCCCGCGAGCGCGCGAAGCCGAGTGTCGGCCTCCACCCGCACGAAGGGGGTGTCCGAGGCGCACAGCGCCGCCAGCGCCTTCAGACCGGCGAGCTCCCCTCCCCGCGCGCCTTCCACCGCAGCTGCGAGCCGGGAGAAATCGTCAGGCGCGTCGATTGGCGTCACGACCGAGCCCACCCCGTCATTGTGCTCGGGGTCGTCCCCCTCCTCGTGGTGATCGGCGTGATCGTGATCGTCGCTCGGCGGGATCGCCGCGCTCCCCCCGAGCACCACCGCCACCGCGAGGCCACCGGCACCGACGCCAGCGAGGGCTCGTCCCCCGTGCGTCCGCACCGCATACACGGCCAACGCCAGCACCAGGGCCGCCCCGAAGAAGGCCACGATCACCGGCCCCGGCGGGTGCTCGTAGCTCACCGACACGCCCGCCACCGACACCGCGAGGCCGAGCCCCCATGCCGTGAGCAGTCGCGACAGCACGGAGCTGAAGAACAGCCGCGCGATCACCGCCGGGATCACGAGGTAGCTGAACACCAGCAAGACGCCGCTGGCGGACACGATGGCCGCCAGGGCCAGCCCGAAGCTCAGGTAGAAAAACACGTCCCAGGCGGCAATGTTCACCCCTTCGGCGCGGGCCTCCTCGGGCGCGAAGGTGACACGGAGCGTGTGTCGCGACACGAGCGCGTGGACCAGGCCGACGACCGCGCACACCCCCGCGAGCACGACCACCTCACCCGGCTGGATCCACACCAGGTTGCCCACGAGCAGGTGCTCGATCTTCTCGCCACCATGCGGATCGTCGGCGAAGTGCACCAGCAGGATGCCGAGGGCCGCGCTCACCGCGTAGGCGATGCCGATGATCGCCTCCTGGGGCACGCGCGCCTCGAAGACGCGGGCGGCGGAGAAGGCGATGGCACCCACGAAGGTGAAACAGAGCGCGATGCCGAAGGCCACGTGACCCTCGGGCTCGTGACCCAGATACACCGCCCAGGTGGTGCCGAGCGCCGCCACCTGCGCGAGCGCGAGGTCGACGAAGATGACTCCCCGCTCGAGCACGTGGAGGCCAAACCAACCGAGCGTGAGCACGATCACCGCGCAGGCGAGGATCGGCAGGAACATCCAGTCCATTAGAGGAAGCCCTTGATGAGCGCGTCGACGAAGCTCAGGTAGTCCTTCGCCTCGGCCGTGCCGCCCACGTCGCCCGGCGTCACCGCCACCCGCCCGGCGACGGACTGCGCCAGGAGCGTGGGCACCTTCACGTCGTAGTAGCTCGTCACCTCCACGATCTTCGCGCCCTCGCGCTTCATCACCGCCACCAGCTCGTCGCGATGGGCGGCGGTGGGCGGGATGCCGGGCCGGTCTTCCACGTAGCCCACGACCTTGAGCCCGAAGCGGTTCACGAAGTAGGCCCAGGCCGAGTGGTAGAGCACCACCGGCTTGCCCCGGAGCGGGGCGGCAGTGGCCTTCCAGCCGCCGAGACGGGCGGAGAGACCCTTGCTGGCAAGGAAACTCTCGAGCTTGCCCGCCTGGTCGAGCTTCATGAGCGTGTCGCCGCCCATGTAGGCCACGAGATCCGTGCCGTAGAGCCGCTCCTGCACGAGCTTGCGGAAAGCCTTGACGTTCGCGGTGTAGGTGGCCGCGTTCGCCGCGTCGATCCGACCGAGCCCCAGGGCGATGTTGTCGGCGGCGATGATGGCGTTGAGCGGGTCTTTCCACACGTGGGGGTTGCCTTCGGGATGCAGGTCGCCCTTGGCCCGGCTCAGGTCGGTGGGCACTTCAAGTCGCGACACGCCCGTCGTCGCCAGGACGTAGCCGGTCTGTCCCGGGCGAATCTTGGGGTTGCCGGCGCTGTCGAGCAGGCGCTCCGACCAGATCTCGAGGTTGAGCCCGTTCTCCACGTAGAGGTCGGCCGTGGCCACCTTGGCCATCAGGGCCGGGGTGGGCGAGAGCACGTGGGGATCGTCGGTGCCACGCGCCAGGGTGGTGACGGTGGCGCTCGGCGCCACCCGGTGCGCAAGGTCGCCCAGGTAGGGGAGCGTGCACACCACCTGCAGTGCGAGAGCTTGATGAACGAAGGCAAGGAAGAAAGAGATCATCGGTTCACCCACCAAGGTTCGACAGGGTGCGCCCCCCACACGAAGGTGAGCTGCGCGAGCGCGGTCCCGGTGCCCGAGGACGGCGCGAAGCCGCCGCCCACGCGCACGCGCAGGAACTCGCTGGTGTAGTAGGAAAGATAGAGGTTGTGCACGAGCTCATCGCCCACATCTTCCCGGAATCCCACGTAGATCATCCGGGCGGGCTGCACTTGGATGGCGCCGTAGCCAGCAAGGGCGCCCGCAGCGTCGCGGAAGGCCTCGCCCACCAGCACCACGCTCTGCCGGGTGCTGCCTCGCCACTTGAACGTGAGGTCGACGCCCGCGAGCGGATCGTCACCCGTGGCCGGGTCGCCGTAGGCGCTGCCGCCGAGCGCGATGTCGACGCTGCCCGCCCCGACGAAGAGCTCGGCGCGACCGAGCGCGGCGATGTTGGCGCGAAGATTATCCTCGTCGAAGGCCTCTCCAGAGAAGGCACCCGCCGTCAACGTGAGCGCGGCCGGCCCGAGCGGCAACAGCCAACCCACGCTGGCGCCGGTGTCGTTGAGGCCCTCCTCGCCGAGGATCTCGATGGAAGGCGGCACGTCGATCCACGGCAGGTCGTGGGGGTGAGTGCGGTTGACCGTGCCGAAGGGCAGCTTGAACTTGCCCGCGCGCAGCGACAGGCGCGCGGGCAGCGCCACGAGGTCGATGTAGGCCTCCTCGGGACCCACCTCGAAGCCCTCTCCGGGGCCGCCCGCGAGGTCGGGCGCCTCCTGCTCGAACGCGATGACGGCGCCGGCCTTGGCGAAGGGGTCGACGTCGGCGCGCAGCTCGATCTCGGCGCTTCGCAGGTACATCGTGGATCCGGGGGCCAGCCCGTCGGGACCGAGGCCCACCTGGCCCACGACGTCGCCAAAGGCGGTGATGCCGGGGTTCAGCAGGTTGGCGCCACCGCGCGGCGGCGGCGGAGGCGGCGCGGGCTGGCCGGCCTCGGCCTCGGCCTCGCGCAGCAGCTGGTCGATTTCCTCTTGCGATGGGGGCGGCGGCGGTGGGGGCGGCAGAGGCGCGTCTTGCGCCAGGGCCCTCGCCGCCAGGAAGGCGGTGAAAGACATGGAAAAAACCGGGTGTAGATGGACAAGGGGCAACACGACAGGAGAAGCCCCGTCGCGGACGGATGTCGACCTACGAACGCGGCGGAGAGGTCTTCGGCGCGGTGACGAGCACCCCGAGCGACGGGTGCGCATCGTGCGCCACGCCCGGGAGATCGAGGGTGAGGAGCGGCGTCGATGTCGCGACGTGGGCGGCCGCCAGGAGCACCACCGGCGGGGCGCCGGCGGCGGCGCAGGGGTCGTGGGCACCACCGGGGTCGCGGTCGATCGCGGTGTCGTGCGCATGGTCCACGACCTCGGGCGCGTCGAGCACCTCCCCGTGCTCCATGCAGATCACGTGGCGCACCAGCACCGGGTGCACGAGATCGCCGAGCAACGACACGCACCACGCCAGCGCGGCGAGCGCCATGGCGAGGCGGAGTCGAGTGCGGGCCCAGGTCACCGGGGATCACGCTAGCCGGCATCGTCGGCCAGCGCCACCCGGCAGGCGGCGGGCTACCATCTCGCGATGCTGCTCCTGGCCCTCGCCCTTGCCTCTCCCAGCTCGCTGCGCGCGGGCCTCGAGTCCCCATCGGGCTGGACCGAGGTGGATCGCAAGACGGTGGAGGGCGTGGGCGAGGTGCTGGTGCGTCACAAACAGATCGAGGGCGAGGACTGCCTCGAGGGCAGCACCGTGGCCGCGCTCGACCCCGACGCGCTCCTCACCGCCGCCACCGACGTGGAGGGACAGCCGAAGTGGTCGAGCTGGAAGGTGGCCGCCGCCAAGAAACTCACCGTGGGCAACGCGAGCTTCGACTACTACCAGCTCCTCGACAATCCCGGCCCCGTGGCCGATCGCTACTGGTTCGTGCACGCCACCACCGGAAAGAACGGCAACGACCGATTCTTCAAGTGGGACCAGGTCGACGCCGCGAGCGCCTACCCGGCCGAGCTGGAGGCGCTCGTGGCCAAGTTTCCCGGCGCCGTGGCGACCCGCACCAACGTGGGCGACTGGACCTTCTCCCCGGGCGCCAGCGGGACGACCATCCGCTACCGCATCTGCACCGACGCGGGCGGCAACTTGCCGCGTTGGGTGGGCGAGATCGCCGCGCGCTCCACGCTGCCCACCAACGTGGCCGACATCGTGCGCGAGGTGAAGCGGCGCGGTGGCTAGCGGCCGGGGGCTTGGAGGGCGAACACGGACACCGAGCCGAAGCGCACGGGCTCGCCGAGGGCCGCAGTGAGCGTGCGTTCCTCGAAGGTCGTGTCCGCGAGATCACCGTGAACCACGACCCAGCGTACGCCGACCCCCGCGAGGGAAACGCCCGTCACCTCGTTCGCACGTGACTCGTCGCGCCGAAGGAGGATGCCGGCCGCGTGGTTGCCGAGGCGACAACCCTGTACCTTCACGTCGGGCGCATAGGGGATCGGCTGCCCGTGGACGCTCTGGAGGTACAGGTACTGGCTCGCCGCCATTCCGCTCCCCGCGATGTCGGCCGGGAGGTCGAAGACAATCCCCGCTCGCGACGGGTCGTACAGCACGGCGTCGCGGATGTACGCGGCCGCCGTCGTGTCGGGCGGCGAGGCGGTGGCCAGCGGCCAGGGGGCCGGCGAGACGAGGAGGAACTCTGCGGCCAGGAACGCCGCCGCCACCGTCGACCGCAGGATCGCGACCCGGCCGATGGCTGCCCCGGCCCGTCCCAGCCCCACGGCGGCAAGCCCGTAGAGCAGGGCGAGACCGGGCAGCGCCAGCCGCTGCGGGTGCCCGAGCGCCGCAGTCGGGAGCACCTCGAAAAAGAGGCGATACGGAAGGGCAATGAGCTGGTCGCCCGAACGCACCCAGTCGCCGCCATAGAAAAGGAAGGGCCCCAGGCTCACGACACCGAGGGCGACCACTAGCCCGAGCAAGAACCAGCGCCGCGAGTACGCCGCCAGCAGCAGCGCCACCACCCCGGCGTAGGAGGAATGCCGGAAGAACTCGCCGGTGCGCGAGTGGTCGACGGACTGGAAGTCGCCCGGCCAGAAGAACACGCGCGGGTCGACCGCGTTGTGACGGACGATGCTCATGAACCCTGGGTGCTCCAGCGGCACGTCGGGGCGCTCGATCAACGCGGTGGCAATGTCGGCAAGGCTGGCCCGCGCGGCGAGGAACGCGGGGGTCGCCACCAGCGCCGCCACCAGGAGGGCCACGCCCGCACCCCGCACGACTCGCCGGGGGTCGCGCCAGCCAGCGGCCACGACCACCGGCGCGCCAAGGAGCGCGAGCCCAAGCGCGTAGTACACGGTCCCGGCGGCCGTGATGCCCGCGAAGAGGCCGAGAAGAGCCCAGGTGCGCCCATTGCTGCCCGGCGACACCGCGCGGAACAGCGAGGCCAGCGCGAGCACGCACCAGCCCGCCCCCACCGCCTCGGAGATCCCGTTGTGAATCTCGCTCAGCAAGAAGGGGCTGAGCGCCATCGCCACCGCCGCGAGCCAAGAGCTGGCCGGGGTCGCGCCGAGGGCCAGCGCCAGCGCACGCCCCGCCGTCGAAGCGAGCGCGACGTAGCCCAGCATGAGCAGGTTCCAGGCCAGGGCGATCCCGCCGATCGCCACCACCGGCATGGTCAAGAACGCCCCGAGGGGATCGATGTACCAGAGGTAGCCCCCGCGCGGCGCTCCGAGCAGCGTGGTGAAGTAGGGCAAGTTTCCCCCACGGAAACTCGCGAGGAACCACCAGGCCCCCCAGGCGTGATTCCACACGTCGACGAATGGGTGTCCGACGAGCCGCGAGGCGGGGGTGAGCACCATCGGCCAGGTGGCCACCGTCGCGATTGCGAGGTGACCCAGAGCGGCGAGCAAGCGGCGCGGGGAGGGCAAGCTGACCCTACCTAGCGCCGCCGGGCGATGCGCGTCGAGCGGGCTACATGGCGCCGATGCCACGCTGGATTCGTGTCGTGCAGGCCCTCACCGTCCTGGTGCTCCTTGGCGCGAGCTACGGCGGCTGGCGGCTCTACCGGGTGCGCACCGCCGACGCCGACCTCGCCTCCGATCCAATCATGAAAACCGGCCCGCGCGGCCCGTCCAACGAGCTCTTGCCCAATCTCGTCGAGGCGCGGGTGGTGGTGCCCGAACGGCCCCACGACCCTCGAGAGTTCGGCGACCCGGAGCGGCGAAAGAAGATCAAGCGCTACCGGAGTTTCCACCTCAGCACCGACAGCCACGGTTTCCGCAGCACCACCGAGGTGAGCGCGAAGAAGACCGGCTTCCGGATCGTGCTGGTGGGCGACTCAGTGTCGATGGGCTGGGGCAGCGAGGAGGAAGACAGCCTCCCCACGCGCTTGGCCGAGTACACCGGCGTGGAGGTGGTGTCGGCGGGCCGACCCGGCCTCCAACCGAGCCAGATCGCCGCTCGATGCCGCGAGGTGTCCGCGCAGATCGACGCCGACCTCTACGTCATCGCGCGCCGCTACGAGGCGAACGCCGCCGACCCGTGGTTGCCCTTCAAACAGTGCCTTGATGCCGTGACCCCGGCCAGGGGCGCGATCATCGCCCACCCGCTCTCGACCTTCGACGTGCGTGGCCGGGGCGAAGACCGGGGCTTGCCCGCGGGGGCGCCCGCGCCTGCTCTGGACCTCACCGCCACCTTCCGGGCCGCCCTCCCGCTCCCGGGGATCGTGCTCGAGCTGCAGGGGCGCACGCAGCGCGTGGTCGAGTTGCCCTCGAAGAAGGTGCTCCTCGAGCTGCCCGATGCTCCGCAGACGGCGCTCGACCCCCGCGTCGTTGCCCTGTTCGAGAGCGGCGACGACATCGATGAGCCCCTCTTCTACGACGGCGGCCATCCCGACGCCGAGGGGAACAAGCTGTACGCACGCACCGTGACGGATTTCCTCAGGGCGAACGGCTTATTGCCCTAGCGGTCGCGACACCAACATCGGGTGTTTGCCCGTTGGCTGGCAGCCAGGTGTCCCACGCCGCACCATGGACGACAACACCCTCGCGCTCGCGCTTCACGACGACGCCCCCTCCTCCATCGGGCGAGCTTTCGACGAGCTGGCGATGCGGGCCTGGCCGCACGTTGCCCGCGCGCTCGGCTACACCGTGCGGGTTGGCCCCGACTGCGCCGACGACGGCCGAGAGGTCCTGCGCGCCGTCTGGGGCGCGGTCGGCGCGACGCCACCCGCTGAGCTCGCTTGGG
This sequence comes from Pseudomonadota bacterium, assembly GCA_005778355.1. Lineage (GTDB taxonomy): Bacteria > Myxococcota_A > UBA796 > UBA796 > SXON01 > SXON01. The sequence goes on from SXON01000235.1 coordinate 12,042, forward strand.
TGGGCGAGCGCTACGATCGCGCGACCACCTGGATCGTGGCTTACCGGGGAGCCGAACCGGTGGGCGTTTTCGGGCTCCTCGACATGCGCGTGGCCTCGGTCTCGCTCGACTACGACCGGCGCACGGTGCCCGCCGGCCTCGATCTGGCCTGCACGCGCGAGCTCGCCCGCCTGGCGATCGTCCCGAGTCATCGCCGCGGTCGCGGAGTGGTGATGGTGGCCCTGCTCCGCGAGATGCTCCACTGGTCGAAGCAAAATCACATCAAGACGCTCTTCGCGGGCTCCACCCCTCGCCTCTTCCGGGTGTACGCGCGCTACAACGCAACAGCGCGCCTCGTCGACACGCTGCCCGCGCCGCCGGAGAGCGAGGCGCTGTCGCGCTACTTCGCGCCGTTGCGAGCGCGAGGCGGCCCAGGCGTGCACTTCACCTTCGAGGTGGACGGCGCACGCCCCTGGGATGTCTTCACCCGCTTCTTGGCGGGAAAGCTCTACCGCCGGCGCTCTGGATGATCACCCCTGTCTCGGGGCTCCCCGCGAGGCGCTCCCCCCATCCCCTCTTCGCCTACACCCAGCTCTTCCGCCTGAGTCGCGACGTCGTCGGCACTCTGGACGAGCTGTTCAGCGCGCTGGGCCCGCTCTGCACGCTCGTCCCCGGCGACCTCCGCCAGCAGGCCCCCCTCGCCCGCTGGGTCTTCGCCTACGGGCCCGAGCACGCCCGTACCTTCCTCGCGGGACACCAGCTGTGGCACAAACCACCGCTGACGAAGCACCTCTACCCGACCGGGGACAAGCTCGGCCCGCGCAAAGAAGCCTTACGACGGTGGGGCACCGGCCTCTTCGGCGTGAACGAGGACGCGCACCGGGAACACCGGCGCCTGCTCAACCCCGTGTTCAGCAAACGCCGCACCGACGCGCTCGCCAGCCAGATGGGGCGCATCGTGGACGAGGAGCTGGATCGCTGGCTGCCCGGCGGACAGATCGACCTCCGGCACGAGATGATGGCGCTCACCCTGCGCATCGCGGCCGCGTGCCTGCTCGGCGACGACGTGGGCAAGGGCGGGGGCCGCGGTATCGGCGCCGAGCTGCAGGGCTCGATCCGGGCGCTCCTCAGCCCGGCGGTCGCCCTCCTCCCCTACGACCTCCCGGGGCTGCCCTATCGGCGCTTTCTCGATGGCGTCGTGCGGACCGACGAGGCGCTACGGGCGATGATCGCCAAGAAACGTGCCTCGACGGGCGGTGACGACGTGCTCTCCGCGCTTGTCGAGGCCCGCGACGTGGAGGGCGCAGTCCTGACCGAGGACGAGTTGATCGGTCACGCGGGCGTGATCTTCATCGCCGGCCACGAGACCACTTCGAACGCGCTCATGTGGACAATGCTGCTCTTGTCGCAGCACCCCGAGGTGGCGGCCGACCTCGTCGACGAGATCCAGGCGGTGACCGGCGACAGGCCCCCGGGGCCCGAGGACTTTGCCCGCATGCCGCTCCTCGACGCGGTGATCCGGGAGAGCATGCGCCTGCTCCCTGCCGTCCCGGTGACGATCCGCCGGCTCGGCTACGACACTGATCTCGAGGGCGCGCCGGTGCCACAGGGCACCCAGCTCCTGCTCAGCAACTACCACACCCATCGGATGCCCGAGGTGTACGCCGATCCGCGCCGTTTCATGCCGTCCCGCTGGGCCACGCTCCGGCCCGGCCCCAACGAGTACATCCCCTTCGGCACCGGCCCGCGCGTGTGCATCGGCGCCCAGTTCGCAATGACCGAGCTCAAGGTCGTGGTCTCGCGACTCCTCCGCCGTTTTCGCCTCGAGTTGCCTCCGACCGCGCGGGTCGATCGGTACCTCGCCGTGGCGCTCACCGTGCGCGATCCCCTCCCCATGCGCGTGCACGCCCAGGATCGCGAGTTCCACGCCAACGCTCGGGGTTTCACCGGCACGGTGCGCGCGATGGTGGACTGGCCGGCCTGAGGCCCCCGTCAATCGACCGGTGAGCGTTGCCTGACCCGTGGCCGCCGCGTGTCTGACTGCCCGGAGTCGCATGAACCCCTGCGTGACCGAGTTCGACACCATCGTGTTCCCCGGGCAGGGCGCCCAGCGCCCCGGCATGGGGCTCGACTTCGTGGAGGCCTTCCCCGCGGCGCGCGCGGTGTACGCCGAGGTGGCCGACGCCATCGAGGTCGACGTGATCGGCGCCTGTCGCGACGAGGCCCTGCTCGCGCGCACCGAGTATGCCCAGCCCTGCCTGCTCGCCTGCGAGATCGCCCAATTCCGGGTGCTGGAGGCGGAGGTGGGACTCGCGCCCGCGCGATTCGGTGGCCACAGCCTCGGCGAGTACAGCGCGCTCGTCGCCGCGGGGGCGCTGCCCTTGGCCTCGGCGGCCCGGATCCTGCGGGCCCGTGGCCGTCTCATGCAGGGCGCGGCGTCGGACGGCGGAGGCATGCTGGCGGTCACCGCCGCCGGGCTCGATCACTCGCGGGTGCTCGCGATCGCGACGGCCGCCGGCATCGACGTGGCCAGCGAGAACGCCCCGAGCCAACTGGTGCTCAGCGGCAATCACGCGGGGCTCCAGCGAGCGCGCGGTCTGCTCCAGCCGCTCGTGAGGGCGGGCGCGCGGCTGGTCGACCTCGACGTGAGCGCGCCCTTCCACTCGCGATGTATGCACCGGGTGGCGGCGCCGTTGCGCGAGCAACTCGTGGTCGAGTCGCGCAGCTGGGCGCCCGCCAGCGCGCGACGCGTCACCTCGAACACCCTCGGCGGCTTTCACGCCGGCGATCTGGCCGCGCTGGTCTACGCGCTCGTGGCGCAGGTGGCGCTGCCCGTTCGCTGGATCGAGAACATGCGCGCGCTCGCGACCCCGGGCGCACGTTTCCTCGAGGTGGGTCCGGGTCGCCCCCTGTCGGGCTTCCTGCGGGAGCTGGGGCACGCCGCAGAGTCGGTGGTGGGCGCCCGCCACGTGGATCGCCTGCGGAGGCGCGCGTGAGCGGCGACGAGCGCCACTGGGCGCTGGTGCTCGGGGGGTCGAGTGGCCTCGGGCTTGCTGCGGCCGAGGAGCTGTCGAGGCGGGGCATGGGCGTGGTGGTGGTGCACCGCGACCGCCGTGGCGCCATGGGACGCATCCAGCCGACCTTCGACCAGATCGCGGCGCGTGGCCACGGCTTCGCCACCTTCAACGTAGACGCGCTGGCGCGAGAGGGCCGGGAGCATGTACTGACCGGCCTCGCGCAGCAGCTCGGCCCCGGTGGCCGCCTGCGGGTGCTCCTGCACGCCATCGCTCACGGCAACCTGCGCCCGCTCCTCGGCACGTCGGCGCACGACCAGCTCGACGACGACGACATCGCGCACACGGTCTACGCCATGGGAACGAGCCTCGTGACCTGGGTCCAGGCGATTCGCGCGCGGGGCTGGTTCGCCCACGACGCCCGGGTGATCGCGCTCACCAGCGAGGGCAACCGCGCTGCCTGGCCGGGCTACGGCGCCGTGGCCGCCGCCAAGGCCGCCCTGGAGTCGTGCGTGCGTGGGCTAGCCGCCGAGGGCGCGCCTCACGGCCTGCGCGCCAACGCCATCCAGGCCGGCGTCACCGACACGCCCGCGCTGCGCGCCATCCCGGGGCACGAGGTGCTCCTGAGTGAGGCCCGGCGTCGCAACCCCTCCGGTCGACTCACCACGCCGGCCGACGTGGCGCGGGTGGTCGCCCTGCTCGCCTCCGACGACGCGGCGTGGATCACCGGCTCCGTCATCGTCGCCGACGGCGGCGAACACCTCGGCTAACGACGCATGCTCTACCAGGACTTCCTGCAACGTGACACCCTCGACCACGCCGATCTCCTCGCCCTTGGCTACGGGCGATTGCTCGACGATCCGCCGCCGGGCTGGGTGAACCGCACCCCCACCCCGCCGCTCTTGATGTTCGACCGCGTGACCCAGGTCGACCGTTCGCCACGGGGCGGCGCGATCGTCGCCGAGCAGGACCTGCGCGTCGACGCCTGGTATTTCCACTGTCACTTCGTCGACGACCCCGTCCAACCCGGTTGTCTCGGCCTCGACGCGCTCTGGCAGCTGCTCGGCCTCTGGCTGGCGCTGACCGGCGCCGTCGGCTCCGGTCGCGCGCTCGGCTGCGGCGAGGTCGAGTTTGGCGGGCAGATCCGCCCCCACGATCAGCTCGTTCGCTACGAGCTCTCCGTCAAACGACGCCTGGCGCGTGGCGACGCGACGCTGTGCGTGGCCGACGGCTCGGTGAGCGTCGACGGCGACCCGATCTACACCGCCCGCGACCTGCGCGTGGGGCTCTTCTCGGGTATCGCCTACGACGACTACCCGCGGCCATCCCCGCTTTCCCGGGGCGGCCAGCTGCGGCGGGGGGGCGCGTGAAGCTCGCCGTCGTCACCGGGGGCGCCACGGGTATCGGCGCCGCCACCTGCCGGGCGCTCGCGCGCGAGGGCTTCGCGGTCGCGGTGCACCACCGGTCGAGCCACGACACGGCCGAGGCCCTCGCCGCCGAGCTACCGGGGGCGTTCACCGTGCGCGGCGACCTCGCCACCGACGCGGGCGTAGAGGCCGTCGCCGCCGCGGTTGCGGCCCGCCCCGAGCCGCTCGCGGTCCTGGTCAACAACGCTGGCATCGTGGCCGACGCGCCCTTCCTCCGCGCCTCGCTCGACGAGCTCGACCGTGTCTTCGACCTCAACGTGCGTGGAACCTGGCACCTCACCCGTCGTCTCGCGCGCATGATGCACCGCCGCCGCGAGGGGCGCATCGTCAACGTGTCGAGCGTGGTGGGCACGACAGGCAACCCCTTCCAGTCGGTGTACGGCATGTCGAAGGCGGCCATCGACAACCTCACCCGCACGCTCGCCGTGGAGCTCGCCGGCTACGGCATCCTCGTCAACGGCGTGGCCCCCGGCCTCGTCGACACCGCGATGACGCAGGCGCTCCCCGAGGAGGCCCGCGCCGCCTTGCTCGCCCGCGTGCCCCTCGGGCGCATGGGGAGGCCCGACGAGGTGGCCGAGCTGGTGGCCTTCCTCGCCACCCGGGGCACCTACTGCACCGGTGCCATCTTCCACGTCAACGGGGGCCTCTGTGTCGCCTGAGATCGCGCCGCTCAGCCCGGCCGAGGTCCTGTCGCTGTTGCCCCAGAGGCCCCCCTTTCGCTTCGTCGACGTGGTCGATGAGATCGACGCCGAGCGCATCGTGGCCCGCTACCGGTTTCGTCGCGACGAGTTCTTCTACGCGGGACACTTCCCCGGGCGCCCGGTGACCCCGGGCGTGATCTTGATCGAGACCATGGCCCAGGTGGGGGTCGTGGCGCTGGGCTACTACCTCGCGAGCCTGGCGATGCCGCGCGCGGAGCTCGGGAACTACGTGGCCCTCTTTTCCGAGTGCGAGGCCGAGTTTTCCGCGCCGGTCTACCCCGGCGAGGAAGTGACGATCCGCGCCGAGCGCGTTTATTGGCGTTCGAGGAAGCTGAAGAGCCGGGCGAGCCTGCACCTCGCCGATGGGCGGGTGGCGGCGCTGGCCACGGTCGCGGGCGTGGGGGTGCCGAATGGCGCGTTGTAGGGTCGTCGTCACCGGGCTTGGCGTGGTGGCGCCCAACGGCACCGGCGTGGCGGCCTTCGAGCGCGCTCTGCGAGCGGGCACCAGCGGGATTCGGCACTTCCCTCGCCTGCAGGAACTCGGCTTCTCTTGCCAGGTGGGCGGCGAGCCCGTGGGGATCGACGTGCTCAAGCACGCGTACTTCCGCCCCGACGACCTCCTGGCGATGAACTCCAACATGCTCTACGCGAGCATCGCGGCCGTCGACGCCTGGCGCGACGCCGGCCTACCGCCGCCCAGTGACGACGCGCCCGACCCCGACAGCGGCGCGGTGATCGGCACCGGGCTCGGCGGCGCCGACACCTTCGGCGACCGTGGCGCCCCGCTCATCGCCGCCGGCAAGGTGCGTCGCCTCGGGAGCACGCTCGTCGAGCAGATCATGGGGAGCTCGCCCTCGGCCAAGGTCGCGGGACTCCTCGGCCTCGGCAACCAGGTGACGAGCAACAGCAGCGCCTGCGCCACCGGCACCGAGGCCATCATGCTGGGCATGGAGCGCCTGCGGGCCGGGCGGGCCACGCGCATGATCGTGGGCGGCAGCGAGGGGACGAGCCCCTACATCTGGGGCGCCTTCGACGCGATGAGGGTGCTCGACCGCCACCACAACGACGCGCCGGGGGAAGCGTCGCGACCGATGAGCGCGTCGGCCGGGGGCTTCGTGCCGGGCTCGGGCGCCGGGCTCCTCGTGCTCGAGACGCTCGACTCGGCGCGTGCACGAGGGGCGCGTGTCCACGCCGAGGTGCTGGGCGGCGCGGTGAACTGCGGGGGACAGCGCGGGGGTGGGAGCATGACCGCCCCCAACCCTGCGGCCGTGCGCGCCTGCATCCGTGCGGCTCTGGGCGACGCCGAGGTGGATCCCGGCGCGATCGACGCGATCAACGGGCACCTCACCGGCACCTACGCCGATCCGCTGGAGATCGCGGCCTGGAGCGACGCGCTTGAGCGTGGTCCTGGATTTTTTCCCGTGGTGAACGCCACGAAGTCGCTCATCGGTCACGGGCTCGGCGCGGCCGGTGGCATGGAGGCGGTGGCCTGTGTGCTGCAGCTCGCCCGGGGCTTCGTGCACGGCTCCGCGAACTGCGAAGACCTCCACGCGGCGCTCTTGCCCTTCGCCGCGAGCATCCCCCACCGCGCCGTCGTGCCCGACCGGCTCGACGTGATCGCCAAGGCCGGCTTCGGCTTCGGCGACGTCAACGCCGCCGTCATCTTCCGTCGTTTCGAACCTTGAACCGCCAACCCGGAGCGCCCGTGAGTCCCGATCAAACTGCTATTTTCGAACGCATCGTGTCGATCATCACCCCCTACGTTCGCAACCCCGAGGCGCTGCGAGAGGTCGCACCCACGACTCGCCTGCTCGACGACCTGCGGGTGAATTCGGCGCGCATGGTGGACATCGTGCTCGAGCTCGAAAACGCCTTCGACATCGAGGTCGGCGACGAAGATGCCACCCTCGTGGTGACTGTGGGCGACGCGGTGGACGTCGTCACGCGGCTCCGTGGATGAACCCCTGCGTGGGGAATGACGTGGTTGATCTTGCGCATCCCGACGCGCAGGCGAGTGTGCCCGACGGCGCCTTCGCGCGGCGGGTGTGCACCCCTCGAGAGCGCGCCGCGCTTGCGACTGCCTCCGAGCCGCGCCGCGCCCTGTGGCGCCTCTGGGCAGCCAAGGAGGCAGCGTTCAAAGCACTGTCGCGACGGAATGCCGAGTTGAGTTTCCGCCACGCCGCCTTCGAGGTCGAGGACGGCGCGGTGCATCACGCGGGGGAGCGCCTCGACGCCACCTGGTTCGACGAGGACGATGTCGTCGCCTGCGTCGTCGCGCGAGGGGCCCGCCGCCTCGTCCACGCCGGGGCGCAACTGGCCTCGGGGAGCACGCCTGCGGAGGAGTCATGGGCCGCCCGCGAGCTCGCTCGCACCTTGATCGGCGAGCTGCTCGACGTCGATCCCGCCGCGATCTCGGTCCAGCGGCCCCCGTTCGGGCGGCACCCAGCCGGGCCCCCGGTGGCCTACATCGACGACCGCCCGCTCCAGGGCGTGGTGCTGAGCCTCGCCCACCATGGCCGCCGCGTCGCGTGCGTCGTTGCCGTCGGCTGAGGTCGAGGCGCTCTGCGCCAGGGCGGCCCTGGACTGGGCGGCGAGGGTGGGTCCTCGTCACCCCGGGTGGCCCCTGGCCCGCGCGCTGGTGCGACGTTTCCTCGGCGGCATCGAGTGGACCGACCGCGTGGCGGCGCGAGCGGCAGGACCGTGCATCTTCGTGGCCAACCACCAGACCTACATCGAGTCGATCCTCTTCTGCGTCGCCATGCCCGCGCTGCTTGGCCGCCCGGTGGTGGCGCTGGCGCGCGCCGAGCAACGCAAACACTGGACGGGCGAGCTCGACGCGCGGTGGTCAACCGCCCCCGGGCACCGCCCTCTCGACCTCGTGGAGTACTTCGACCGCGACGACCCCGGCGCCCTCGGCCCCGCCCTCGAACAGCTCTCGCGGCGCGTGGAAGGCGGCGCGTCGGTGCTCGTGCACGTGGAGGGCACTCGGCGCCGCTCCGTGCGCCAGGGTCGGGTGCAGCTGGTGTCTACGCTGTGGGGGGAGCTGGCGGTGGAGCGGGGCTGGCCGATTGTCCCGGTGCGCTTCCTCGACGGGCTCCCGCTGGCCGACCAGGGGCGACGCTACGACTTTCCCGTGGACTACGGCCCGCAGCGAATCCGAGTGGGTCGACCGGCCTGGCCGGTGCAACTCGCGGCCCTGGACCCAGACGACCGGCGACGCGCCATCCGCGATGGGATCAACGGGCTAGGCGACCCCAGCGAGGTGCCCAGGCCGTCGCCCGACGCCTTCGGCGAGGCGGTGAACGCGTGGGTGGCGCGCACGGCGGCCCCGGAGGGCGAGGCGGTCCTGGCGCTGGCCCTGCGTCACGACGGCGCGCTTGCGCCGGGGCCCGGCCGATGATCCACCTCCACGGCCTCGGGCACTTCCACCCCGAGGCCGAGATCGACAACGCCTTCTTCGCCTCGATCGGGCTCGACACCGACGAGACGTGGATCCAGGAACGCGTGGGCATCCGCACGCGGCGCACCGTGTTGCCGCTCGACTACATCCGAGCCACGCGCAACGCCGATCCCCGCGCCGCGCGCGAGGCGGCGCTCTACGACAACGCCGCGCTCGGGGTGGGCGCCGCCCAGCTCGCGCTCGCGCGCAGTGGGCTCACGCCTATGGACATCGGTATGGTGATCTCGGGTGGTTGCACCTCGGACTATTCGATCCCACCCGACGCCTGTCGTATCGCGGAGACGCTCGGCATCGTCGCACCGGCTTTCGACCTCTCCGCCTCGTGCGCCAGCTTCGGGGCCCAGCTGCACTGGGTAGGACAGCTGCGGCCCGAGGCGAGTCCGGACTTCGTGCTCCTGGTGCAGCCCGAGGCCAACACCCGGGTGGTTGACTACCGCGACCGCGCGACGGCGGTGCTCTGGGGTGACGGCGCCGCGGCGGCGGTGGTGTCGCTTCGCGTACCGGCTCGGATCGGCGTCGAGAGCACCACGATGGGATCGGATCCCTCGGGCTGGAGGAAGGTGTGCACGCCTCACGGGGGACACTTCCAGCAGGATGGACCGGCCGTGCAGCGCTTTGCCGTCCGCCGCACGCGGGAGATCCTCGGTCGACTGCTGGCGACCAGCGGCCCGGGCACGCGCTTCGTCGGCCACCAGGCCAACCTGCTGATGCTCGAGAGTGCCTGTCGACAAGCGGGGATCCCGCCGGCGCGGCACCTCTACAACGTCGATGCCTTCGGCAACACCGGGGCAGCCGGTGCCCCGTCGGTGCTCTCGCAGCACTGGGACACGCTCCACGCCGGCGAGCCGGTGGCGCTCGCCGTGGTGGGCGCCGGCCTGTCCTGGGCGGGCGCCGTCCTGAGCTCCGCGACCAGGGAATGAGCCGCGCGGGGATCAGGCTCGGCGCACGCGACGCCGGGCCACCAGGGCCATCGCGAACACCGAGGCGGCCACGCCGCTGCCCGCGCCCGCGTCGCACCCACAGGCGTCGTCTTCCGGCTTGTCGCCGGTGTCGCCGGTGTCGGACGCGCTGTCGTCGCTCGACGCGGTGTCGCCGGAGTCGCCGGTGTCGCCCGTGTCCCCGGAGTCGCCGGAGTCCCCGCTGTCGCCCGTGTCACCGCTGTCGCCCGTGTCACCCGAGTCCGCCGAGTCGGCGGTGTCGCCAGTGTCACCCGTGTCGGCGGTGTCGATCGGCTCGCTGGTGTCCACCGGCTCGCTGGTGTCCACCGGCTCGCTGGTGTCGATGGGTTCGCCGGTATCGCCGGGCTCGCTCGTGTCGACGGGCGTGGCCGTGTCGATGGGATTGCTGGTATCGACGGGCGTGGCCGTGTCGATGGGACTGCTGGTGTCGACGGGTGCGCCGGTGTCGCCCTCGCCGGTGTCCGCCGAGCCCGTGTCGACCGGCGTCTCGGCCGATACCCCGTCGCAGTCGTTGTCGATCCCGTCGTCGAACACCTCGGTGGCACCAGGGTTGACGCTGCTCGCTGCGTCGTCGCAGTCGGTGGCATCGCTCACGTGTCCGCTCGGCGCGGAACAGGACACCACGCCGGTCGAGGGGTCGCCGTACCCGTCGGTGTCGCTGTCGGCGTAGTAGGTGGGGCCGCTGTCGATGTCGTCCACCGTGCCGTCGCAGTCGTTGTCGAGGCTGTCGCAGCTCTCGGTGCCGCCCGGACTCACGCTGCTCTCGGTGTCGTCGCAGTCAGTGTCGTCGGCCACGTAACCGCTCGGTGGCGAGCAGCTCGTGGTGCTGCTCGTGGCATCGCCGTAGCCATCGGCGTCGGTATCGGCGAAATAGCTGACCAGCGCACCGGACTCGTCGGTGCTCCCGTCGCAGTCGTTGTCGGCGCCGTCGCACACCTCGGTACCGGCGGGACTCGACGCGGCGCTGGTGTCGTCACAGTCGCTGCTGTCGGCCACGTAGCCGCTAGGAACCGCACAGCTGGTCACGCTCACGCTCGCATCGCCGTACCCGTCGCCATCGGCGTCGGCGTAGTTGATCATCGTCGCGAAACCGTCGTCGACCGTGCCGTCACAGTCGTTGTCGACCCCATCGCAGCTCTCCGTGCCGGCGGGGTTCGCAGTGGCGTCGGCATCGTCGCAGTCGGTGCTGTCGGCGCTGTAGCCGGCGACGAGGGTGCAGGCATCGACCGTGCTGCTGGCGTCGCCATAGCCGTCGCTGTCGGCGTCCAGGTAGTAGGTGCTCAGCGCCAGCCCATCGTCGGCGGTGCCGTCGCAGTCGTTGTCGATGCCGTCGCACACCTCTGCCGCGCCCGGATTCACCGCGGCGTCGTTATCGTCGCAATCGACCGTAGAAGCGTAGGTGTCGCCGTCGTCGTCCTCGATCTCGTAGTCGCCGTACAGCGGGACGTCCCCTGCGGATGTCCACGTGGCCACGTCGGCGTCGCCGTCCGCGTCCATGTCAACCGACTCGATGTAATAGCCGAGGTAGTCCCCCGCAGTTGAACCGGTGGCCGTGGCGCTGGCGCTACTCGACACGCTCGTGCCGGTGCTGGCGAAGTAGCTGATCGCGCCGACACCACCGCCGTAGCTCGGGGCACCCACCACGACGTCGCCGTAGCCGTCGCGGTCGAGATCGCCGCCCGCGACACACTGGCCGAACCCGGTGCTGGCTGAGCCCGCGAGGGTCACGTCCGCCGTGGTGTCGAGGCCGCTCGCGGCGCCGGCATACACGTAAACGGCGGCGCTGGTGCTCGCCCCGACGATCAGGTCGTCGTAGCCATCCGCGTTGTAGTCCGTAGCCGCGAGCCCGCTGCCGAAGCTGGTGGACGGCCCGGCGCTCATGGTGGCGTCGGCGCTACGCGTGGTGGCGCTGGCGCTCCCGAGGAAAACCTCCACGCCGCCGATCCCCGGCAGGCCCACCGCGAGGTCGTCGTAGCCGTCGCCGTCGAGATCTCCCACGAATCGGAGCACGACGCCGAGGCCTACACTCGACACGGCCAGAGCCGCCGTGCGAGAAGTCGGGAGACTGCTGCCGCCCGCGTAGATGTCCACGTAGTAGCCGCCGTCGCTCCGCAGCACGGCGAGGTCGTCGATGCCGTCGCCGGTGAAGTCAGCGCCGCCGGCGAGGGCGGAGCCGAATGACGGCGCGGAGACCGTGATTGTGCCCTCGGCCGTGCTGTCGACGCCGCTCGCGGCGCCCGCGTAGAGGCTGACCGAGCCGGTGGTCGGGTTGCCCACCGCCACGTCGGCGAATCCGTCGTTGTCCAGGTCGGAGGCCGCGACCGCGTAGCCCCAGCGACCGCTCGATGCGCCGGTGAAGCTCGTGTCGGCGGTGGGTTCAGGCGGAAAGCCGGACTGGAAATGGAAGACGTTCAGGGAGCGGTTCGACGCCGAGACGTAGATCCCGTCGTCCACGCCGTCGCCATTGACGTCGCCATGCGCGAGAGGCCAGTCGCCATAGTCGATGACCGAGGCGCCTGCGGCCAACGTGGCCGCTGCCGTCGACCAGGTCGGATCGATGCTGATCGGGTAGACAGCGCCGGCGTCGTCGATGCTCACGCTCAGGCGAGTCCCCTCCCCTTCGATTGTGGCCGGCAGCGCGCGTCCCGTGGCGTCCCAGGCCCTCAGGCCGCCCACCGACCACGTGCGCCCGTCGCCGTCGGCCACGGCCAGCGTGCCCTCGCCACTGGCCACCACCGCTCCGCCGTCGAGCAGAACCTGCACCGTGAGCTCCCCGGCTCCGCCGGGTCGAGCGCGCACGTCCCATCCATGCTCGAAGCCGAAGGCGGTGGGAGCGTACCACTCGGTCAACGCGCCGCGAATCACCTCCGCGCGGCGGGCACAGGGGCTGACACCCGGCGCGCAGGCGCCCATGCGAAAGTCGCCCTCGTCCGCCACCCGCACCCGCCCGTCGCGACCGATGCCCTCGAGCGAGACGGTGAACACGACGGCGCCGTCGACGTTGACCATCGTGAGCCCATCTACGTTCGCCACCGCTCGCAAGCCGCTCGCAAGTAGCGGTCCGGTCGCGTCATCACCGCCCCGGCCAAAGGGCAGCGGGGCTGAGCCGAGCACGGCCACCTCGGGATCGGGGGCACAGGCGACCAGGGCAAGCAACCAGGCAACGGGCAAACGAGACACGTCCACTCCTGTACGACGCGAGAGGGTATCACCGACGCGTGCGGCATCGTACGCGACGCGCCGACCCGCTGGCCGAGGCCGTGCGCTAGGATGCGGCCATGCAGCGCCGCGACCTCCTCATGCTCGCCGCGGCGGGGTCGTCACTGGGGTACGGCGCGGCGGTGGTGCAGCGGAGCTTCGAGCTGATCGGGGGTCCGCCCGGCTGGGGGCACCAGGCACCGAGTGTCCCAAGGCAACTCGCCAACCTGTCCGGCCCGCCGCTGGCCCTGAGCGACGGCTACCCGATGCACTCGCACGCCGGGCTATTGGGCCCACCCGGCGGCGACGGCCTCGAGGCGGCGGTCGTGCTCCCCGAGGGGGGGGTCATCGAGCTGCGACTGGAACAGGCCGTGGCGCTGCGGCTCAGCAACGTGGGCGACGGCGGCGCGGTGGTCTTGTACGGCGGCGACTCCGCCGTCGCGGGCGCCACCCGCCGTGCGATCCCCTGCGACAACGACCTCGTCACCAAGCTTTTCGCGGGCTCGGGAACCGTGGAAGTCACCGCCTCCCTCGCGGCGGACGGCGACACCGTCGTGGCGAAGGTGGCCAGCGCGACCGCGCGCTGCCACACGAGGCTCACGAGCGCCACCCCCTCTCTCCACGCCGGGCTTCGCCGCGTGGGCGTGCGCTCGGCGAGGCAGACCGCCGCCGACTTCGAGGCGCCCGGGGCCGGGTGGCCGCTGCGGCTCGGGGCGGCTGCGGTGGGCGCCACCCTCTTCGGCGCGGCGGGTCACTGGGCGGCGCGCGCAGGCGTTGGCGCGCTGCTCGGGCTGGTCAGCTTGCCCCTGCTCCTCGTCGGCCCCCTGGCCCACGTCGACATGGAGCGTTTTCTCGACGCGGCGCGCATGACGTTCCCGGCGGCGGCCGGCTGGGGTCTCTACGGGCCGGTGCTCGGGTCGCTGGGGCTCCTCAGCCTCGCCCTCGCCTGGCGCCTGTCGCGACCGGGCATCGTTCGGGGAGCCGGCGTCGTCACCGCGTTCGCTGTGCTCGGGGCCGTGCTGGTACTGGCGCTCGGCCCCCGCGACCCCACGGCGGCAGCGTTCGCGGCGGGCGCAGGCGGCTGCGCCGGGCTCATGGTTTGGGCGAACGCCACGCGCGCGCGGGCGTTCAACCTCCTGTCACTCGGCGCCGTTGCGCTCGGCGTGTTCCTGGCCGAACACGGCCTCTCGCGCACCCAGTACGGCGCCTCGTTGCTGGGCCTCTCCAGCCGCCAACGGGGGGGCGACGCCGGCATGGTGGGCACGGTTTTCGATACCTTCGAGGCCCTGGAGACGACACGCGCTTTCCGCGACTACCCCGACCGCGACTACCCACTCCGTCCCCCGCCGGACACGGGCACACCGCGCATCGTTGCCGTGGGGTCATCCTCGACGGGCGGCGCCTACCAGAACGACAACATCGACGAGTTCTGGCCCGCCGACCTGCAGCGCGAGCTCGGGCCGGGCGTACAGGTGGTCAACCAGGCCGTGGGTGGGTGGACCAGCCTCCACGTGCGCCGCTACCTCGAGACCCAGGTCGACCTTGTCGCCCCGGACGTGGTCGTCGCCTACCTCGGACACAACGACATCCTGACGCCCTCACCCCGACCCTACGCCCAGCTACTCGCAGCCTGGCGCTCGGGGCTCGACCCGAGCATCGCCACATCGAACGTGCTCGGGCGCCTGCGCGTGTACCAGTCCCTGCGTTTCTTCGTCCAGGCGCTGGCATCCGACCCGGGCAACGTGGCCGTGCCGGTCTCCGACGCGCGGGAGAACTACCAGACGCTCGCCGACGTGATGGCCGCTCGCGGCGGCAAGCTCCTCTTGGTGACCGAGGCCCTGTCGCCCGACCCGGCGCCCCTCGCAGCCTACAGCGCGATGCTCGCAGAGCTTGCCTCGCAGGGCCACGTGGCCCACCTCGACGCCAACCGCGCGCTCCTCGATCCTCAAGTCAGCGGTGTTTTCCTCGATGATTGTCATCTCACTCGCGACGGTCACCTCCTGCTGGCCGAGGCGGTCGCGGCTTCCCTTCGTGCGGAGGGCTGGGTTCCTTGAGACGCCCGTCGCGTCAGGGCACGGCGGCCTCGGCGTCGTCGAGCGCGAAGAGCCAGTACGTCCGGTCGGCACGGAAGACCTCGAACATGGTCGAGTGGGTGAGCAGGACCGACCAGAGCGTCGTGCCGTCGGCGCCGATCCGGTAGAAACCCCGGCGGTCGAGGCCTGAGTCCGACACGTCGGCCGTGGCTGCCGTGACCAGGTAGCTGCCGTCGGGTTGCAGGTCGACGTCGCCCATGGTGCGGGCGTAGAAGGTGACGTCGTAGACCCACCGCTCGGTGGCGATGAGCCCGCTCTCGTCGAGCTCATAGTGGATCGCGCGGCTGTTGTATGCGTCGTCGTAACCGTTGTCGAACACGGTGACGCCGCCGTCGGCCAGGCTCACCCCGTGTTGTAGGTGAAACCAGTCGCCGCCCTGGAGGGCGTAGTCGCCTCCGGGGCCGAGTCGCGACAACAGCTCGCCCGTGCCGTGGTCGACCATCGTCACCCAGTTCTGGTTGCGCATCGACACCATGATGCGATCGGTTTCCGGGTCGTAGTCGAGCGCGTTGGCGTGCGTCCAGTCGAGGAATCCCTCGGTCTCGAAGTCCTCGGTGTACTCGCCCATCCGCGTGGGGTCGAGCTCGTCGTAGGCCGCCCAGGACCACACCGTCTCGTTCTCCGGGGTGATCTCGATCACCATGTCGCCCCGGACGATCGTCGTCTCGCCGGTGAGCTCGTCGGTCACCTCGTGGTCGTCGTAGGTCAACGCCAAGACGTTGCCGCTGGGCATCAAGAGCGCGTCGTGATGGATGTACGGCTTCGAAACGGCCAGCTGGGTGTGACCGAAGAGGTCGAAGCTCCGGAAGCCCTCCGGCAAGACCACCCCGATGTTCCCATCGTCTTGCACGCGAAGCTGCCGGTTGGCGTCTTCCGCGTCGTAGAGCTCGGGATCGTCGTAGTAGTAGACGACCTGTCCCTCGCCGTCGATGCCGAGGACGTAGGGCATCTGCGGGCTGCCATAGACCGGCGAGGGCGCGAAGAGGGTGACGCCCTCGTCGTTGTCGGAGGGCACCCCCACCTGGTACTCCGCGTCGAGCAGGCCCTCGGGAAGCGCACCCGTGGTGAACTCGGCCCAGTCGCTCGGGTGGTACTCGCCGTCGACGTCGCGAGCGAGGGCGCGCATCTCGTAGCGCGTGTCGGCGCGGAGGCCCACCACCGGGAGCGTGTGCCGCGTGCCGGTGCTCGAGTAGGCCGTTCGCCGAGAATCGCCCTCGGGACCGGCGATCTGGATCGTCACCTCGCCCTCGAAGTTCAATGCCACGGCCGCCTCGGCCGCCAGCGTCAGCCCCTCGACCTCGCTGAGCGCGAGCGACACGGTGACGTCGCGACTCGCTTCGCTCGTGTCGCCGGGCATGACCTGCACGTCTTCGTCCACGGGGCAGGCAGCGAGGAAGAGGAGCGCGACCACGCGGGCCCAGACTACGCCGGGAGGCGTCGCCTCCGGTGTGAAAAGCCTGTCCCTCCGCAATACGTTCGGCCGATGCCCAAGAACGAAGCTCAGATCGACGAGGCCGATCTCGACGGGCTCGCCCGCGCCTGCGCGCGGCGTTTCCCCACGGCCGATGTGCAGCGCCCCTTCGCGCGCGCCGCGGGGCTCGACAGCGACCCCACCGACGTGGGCGACGCGAGCACCAACTGGGCGAAGATCCTCCGCGCGGCGCAGTCCAGAGGACGCCTGGTCGACCTCGCGCGTGCCCTCGCGCGGGCCGCGCCGGGCGACGAGAACCTCCTCGCCCTGGCTCGCGCTCTGGGCGTGGCGGCCGCGCCGAGCACGGGCGCGCCGTCGCCCCTCGTGCTCGGCATCGTCGGCGCGGTGATCCTGGCCGGGGCGGCGCTGGCGTGGACGTTCACCGGCGGCGACACGGACGCGGTCGCGACGACATCGACATCGACATCGGCCCCTCCTGCCGCTGCGCCCCCGCCGCCCATCGCGACCGTCCCCGCCCCCGCGAGCGAGCCTGCGGCTCTGCCGGGCGTCGCGACAGCGACAACGACAACGACAACGACGACGACAGCGACGACGACAGCGACAGCGACAACGACAGCGACGCCGGCGCCGACTGTCGCCGCGAACTCGACCCCGACCGCCGCCGCGCGGGCGTCGAGCCGCTCCCCGTGCTCCGGCTACTTCTACTTCGGGCGTTCTTCGCCCGGCGCCGCCGGCGCGACAATTACTCTAGGTCGCGACGCACGTGTGCGCGCCGACTATCCCCGCGCCGACAACGGCCACGACGCCAGCGCCCCTGAGCGCTGCGTGCTGACTCGTGGCACGCTCCTCGTGCTCACCCGCGAGCCGATCGACGCGTCCAACGGTCACTACTGGGTACCCGTGGGTGATCCGTAGGCCGGCGATCGCTACGGGTTCGCGAGCCCCTCGATAAAGGCATCGACCCGCGCATAGCTCCAGGGGTCGAGGGTGACGGCCGGCGCGGCGCGGCTCGGGTCGATGCCGCGTGCACGGCAACGCTCGGCCACGTAACGGCGGCGGCCCCTCCCCACCGGGAAACGGAGCAGCACCGTGGCCCCGAGTTCCGGCGCCAGCTTCGGATAGAGCAGCGTCACCGAGGTGTCGGCCGGGCCCTGGCAGAGAACGGTGCGGCGCCCATCGGCGGCCCGGTCCGCCAGCAGGCGACCGAGCAGGTCGATGGCACCGTAGCGCCCGTGCAGGCAATCGACGGCGTCGAGCCACAGGCCAGGCGACTCGCGCGTTTCTTCACACCAGCGCCGGTTGCGGGCCGCCTTGTTCAGCGCCTGCCGCAGGCACTCCGCGTCGCAACGCTTGATATCTAGGCCTCGAAGTAAACGCTCGGCCAACGTGCTCTTACCTGCCTCCGGTGGGCCGATAACAAACACCACCGGTCGCGATTGTAGGATCTTGGGCAGCGGGCGCTCCCCGAGCAACTCTCGCGCCGTCTTGGCGAGCAGGGCCGGGGCCAAGCAAAGCTCCGCCCCGCCTGAGGTGGTCGTGCCTCCCTTCAAGCGCCTATTCCCACCGGTTGCCTACACCGCAGCTAGCGGGGCGGCAAGCTCCTAGTCGTCGATCGACCGAACGTTTGCGCGGATGTAGGTGACGATGTCGACCATCGGCGTGCCCGGGCCGAACACCATCGCCACGCCGGCCGCCTGGAGGGCCGCCACGTCGGCCTCGGGGATGATCCCGCCCGCGATCACCAGCGCGTCGCCGCGTCCCATGGTGCGCAGGCCGGCCACCACCTCGGGGAGCAGCCGATCGTGGGCGCCTGAGAGCACCGAGAGGCCCACCACGTCGGCGTCTTCATCGACCGCCGCGCGCACGATCTGCTCGGGGGTGCGATGCAGACCCGTGTAGATCACCTCCATCCCGGCATCGCGCAGCCCGCGCGCGACGACCTTGGCGCCTCGATCATGACCATCGAGGCCCGGCTTGGCCACCAGCACGCGGATACGACGGTCCATTCGGCTATCCCAGGTAGTTGCGCGCGATAACCAGCCGCTGGATCTCGCTGGTGCCCTCGTAGAGGGTGGTGATGCGGGCGTCGCGGAAGAGCCGCTCCACCTCGTACTCCTTGCTGTACCCGTAGCCGCCGTGGATCTGCAGCGCCTTGTCGGCGCAGAAATTGGCGGTCTCCGAGGCGGCCAGCTTGGCCATCGAGCAGTAGTGCGAGGCGCGCGCCTTGTCGGCGCCGTCTTTGTAGACCGCCGCGCGCCAGGTGAGCAGCCGAGCCGACTCGATCCGGGTGGCCATGTCGGCCACCATCCACTGGATGGCCTGGTTGGCGGCGATGGGCTTGCCGAAGGCCTCGCGCTGCTTGGCGTGGGCCACGGCGAGGTCGAAGGCGCGCTGGGCGATGCCCAGGGCCTGCGCGGCGATGCCGATGCGGCCTCCATCGAGGGTGGCCATCGCCACCGTGAAGCCCTTGCGCTCGGCGTTGAGCAGGTTCTCGCCCGGCACGAAGAGGTTGTCGAACACCATCTCGCTCGTAGCCGAGGAGGTGATGCCGAGCTTCTCCTCCGCCTTGCCCACGCCGTAGCCTTCCCAGTGGGACTCGAGGATGAAGGCGCACACCCCGCGGTGCCGTTCCTCGGGGGCGAGGTTGCCGTAGGCCACGCACACCTGCGCCTTGGGCGCGTTGGTGATCCAGATCTTGTTGCCGCTGAGCCGATAGCCGCCCTCGACCGGGGTGGCCTTGGTGCGCTGGGCACCCGCGTCGGAACCGGCGTTGGGCTCAGTCAGCGCATAGCAGCCGAGCTTCCTGCCGCTGGCGAGATCGGGCAGGTACTTCTGCTTCTGCGACTCGCTGCCGAAGGCGAGGATCGGCCAACAAACGAGCGAGTTGTTGACGCTCATGGTGACGCCGACCGAGGCGTCCGCGTAGCAAATCTCCTCGAGGGCCACGACGTAGGCCAGCGTGGACATGCCCGCGCCGCCGTACTGCTCGGGGACGAACATGCCGAGGAAGCCCATCTCGCCCAGTTGCTGCACCAGCTCGGCCGGGAAGGCGTGGTTGTGGTCGCGCGACTGCGCGCCCGGGAGCACCGACTCGCGGGCGAACTCGCGCGCGAGGGCCTGCACTTGCTGGACGTCTTCGGGGAGTTCGAACACCGTGGCCTCGGGAGGGAGGCCGGCTATCGCGGGCGCCCTGGCCCTTCCAGCTTGATCGGCACCCCGGGCTCGCCGCGGGTGCACAGGCGTTCGACCGAGGTGGTCCACGCCGAAAGGGAAGCCGCCGAGCCCTCCGCGATCCAGCCCGGCGCGGGACGATCGACGCCACAGGGGATGCCGAGCTGGTGCACCGTTGCCTCGATCTCGCGCTCGGCGGCCTTCCGGCAGGTGATGTCGCGACAGGACTCGATCCCGGGCGCCTCGCCGCGGTCGATGCCCCGGCGCCACCACGCCCGCCAGTAGGAAAAGCCGAGCTTCGGGTCGGTATGCGGCCGTAGGCTCTCCCAGAGCTCGGCGGCGGCGTCGAGGGTGTCCGCCCGCCGGGAAGCCTGGCCGAGCACATGGGTCCCGCAGCCCATGTTGAACATCGTGTCGCGACAGACGTCCAGCGCCGCAGCGGCGTCCCCTCCCCGTTCCAGTGCCTCGGCCTGCCAGAAACGGCACTCGTCATCCCAGGGATCCGGGATGGACGCACACTGCTCCCAGGCCGCGAACCGTGCCACCACGTTCACTCTGCACGGAGCGTCGGGGCAGGACACGAGGGCCGCGTCGACGCTCGGCGCAGACTCCGCGAGCGCCAGCCGCTCGGCGGCGGAAGGCGCGCAGCCCAGCAATAGGCTAAGAACCAGTGAAGTTGGCCTTGCGCTTCTCGAGGAAGGCCCCCATGCCCTCGGTCTGGTCGGCCGTGGCGAAGCACAGGCCGAAAAGCTGTCGCTCGGCCACCTGCGCCGCGCCGAGTGGGAGGCCGTCGCCGTCGAGGATGGCGCGCTTGCACAGGCGGACCGCCACCGGACCGTTCTGCGCGATCGCCTCGCCCAGGGTCACCGCCTCGGCCACGACGTCGTCGCACACCTTCAACGCAAGGCCCAGGGCTACCGCCTCGTCGGCCTTGACCACGCGGCCCGTGAAACAAAGCTCCCGGGCCCGCTGGGAGCCCACGCGCCGCACCAGCCGCTGGGTGCCGCCGAAGCCCGGGATCACGCCGAGCTTCACCTCGGGCTGGCCGAAGGCCGCGGTGGGCGCCGCGAGGATGATGTCGCAGGCCATGGCTAGCTCACAGCCACCCCCGAGCGCGAAACCGTTCACCGCCGCGATCACCGGCACCGGGAGCGCTTCGAGCCGGTCGAGCACCGCCTGCCCCTCGGCGGCGAAGGTCATCGCCGTCACCGGGTCGAGATCCTTCATCGCCGCGATGTCGGCCCCGGCCACGAAGGCCTTGCCGCCCCCGCCGGTGAGCACCACGGCGCGGGCGTCGCCCAGCGCGTCGAGCGCCGCCACGAGATCGGCGAGGATCGCACGGTTGAGCGCGTTGACCGGCGGACGGTCGAGCGTGAGGACGAGGACGGCGCCGCGCCGTTCGGAGCGGACCAGGCCCATCACTTCGCCCCGTAGTCGTAGAAGCCTCGGCCCGACTTACGACCCAGCCAACCGGCCTCGACGTACTTCCGCAAGAGGGGACAGGGGCGGTACTTGCTGTCGCCCAGGCCGTCTTGCAGCACGTTCATGATGGCGAGGCAGGTGTCGAGGCCGA
>SXON01000026.1 GCA_005778355.1 Pseudomonadota bacterium
GGAGGTGCAGCGTCCGCTCGCGACGGTGGTGATTGGCGGGCTCTTCTCCTCGACCGTCTTGACACTGGTGGTCCTGCCCGTGCTCTACGCGGCGCTTCGGCGGCGCGAATGAAGCGGCTGGCCATCGTTCTGCTTGTCCAGACCTTGCTCGTGGCGGTCTACCTCCTCGTGGAGCGAGGCCGCTCGCCAGAGGCCGCCTTCGTGACCGAGCCCCTCGACACCGCTGCGCCCGCGCTGTTGGTGGAGACCCGCGCCGGCGACACCATCCACCTCGCCTCTCTCCGTGATCGGCCGGTGCTCGTCCACTTCTGGGCTACCTGGTGTGTCCCGTGCCGGGAGGAACTGCCGGGACTGCTCCAGGCGGCCCGGGCGTCCGGTGTTCCCCTGCTCGCGGTGACGGACGAGCCCTGGGACAAGGTTGAACCCTTCTTCTCGGGCGAGGTGCCGCCGCCGGTCGTGCGGGACGTGTCTGGTGACGCGGCGCGTCGATTCGCGGTGTCGGGCTTGCCCGATACTTTTGTCGTCGACGCCGACGGCCGGATCCGCGCGCGGATGGGCGGCCCCCGCGACTGGTCGTCGCGCGGAGCGAGGGCGTTCCTGGAGGCCCGCTGAGCGCTACCGTCCGGTCGCCAGCAAGCGTTCGCAGAGCGCGGCGATCGGCGCCATGCCGTCCACCCCGGCAGCCTTGGCCACGGCGCTGTTGTAGTTGGTGTTCATGTTGATGTCATACGTGTAGCGGCGGCCGTCGGCGCCAGTGACGAACTCGATCCCGGCCACGTCGATGCGGTGGCGATCGCAGAAGGCGATGTATGCGCGCACCAGCGGGTCGTCGGCCTCGATGGGCTCCGCGGCAAACCGGCTCGTCGGCGCCTCCCCCACCGGGCAGAAGGCGTCGCCCACCTGGCAGGCGTCGGCTGGGCAGAGCTCAAAACCCATGTCGGTGGCCGAGCGCATCGCGAACATCATCTGCCCATCGACGATCTCCACCCGGGTGATCGAGCGGGATGGCGGCTCAATGTAGGCCTGCAGCAGGTGGACGCCGTCCATGGGCTCCTCGTAGGCCTCGCTCCCCACGTGGCGATCGAAGGCATCGTGGTCGCGAAACAGCTGTACGCCGAGCCCCTTGCCGCCCTGGTTGTGCTTCGTGATGAAGGGCGCCTCCATCTGTCGCGACGCGGCCACGAGCTGGTCGCGACCCACCACCGCGACCGTGCGCGGCGTGAGGATCCCCATCGTGTGCAGGGCCGCGTGTTGCCGCACCTTGCTGACTTCGAGCGCGTAGCTGTGGCTGCCATTCACCACGCGCGCGCCGCGCTCTTCCAGCACCCCGAGCCACTCCCGCACGTAGTGAATGCCGCCCGCGTGGCCACGGGTGTGCGCCGAGGGGCTCATGCGGTTGAGCCAAATGCCGGCGGGGATATCGCCTTCCACCTCGAAGAAGCCGGTGGAGGCGTCGATCGCGCGCCAGGGCAGGCCGCGCGCGTCGAGGGCGGTGGCGAGCGGGGGGAGCCAGGCGGGGTTCTCGTAGAGGACGTGGATCATGTGCGGTTCTACACGCCCTCAGGCGGGGGCGCCAGCGCCTGGGCGAGGAGCGGCGCGATGTCGATCACGCTGGTGGGCGCGATGACGGTGTTGGTGCTCGCCACCAGCCCCACGCCCGCTTCCACCAGCGCCTCGGCGGCGCCCTCGGCAAAGAGCGCGTGCACCACGACGCAAGCAGGGGGCGGCGTCCCGAGGCGGCGTAGCTGCGCAGCCGCCGCCGCGAGCGTACGCGCGGTCGACGCGATGTCGTCCACCAGCACCGGCGTGCGTCCGGGCCACCGATCGAGATCGGGGAGGCTCACGTCCACGTCGCGGTCGCCCCGGCGTTCTTTCCGCAAGACCGTCGAGGGCGCGCCGGCGAGGTGGGCCACCGCCCCCACCCATTGTGCGCTCTCCTCGTCGGGGCCGATAAACAGCGGGTCGCGAACGTGCTCGGCCACCCAGGCGGCGAGCGCCGGCGCGGCGTGAACCACCACCGGACGCGGCCACAGCGTGTCGAGCGACGTGATGCGATGCAGGTGGGGATCGACGGTGACGAGGCCATCGACGAGGGGGCCGAGCATCGACGCGAGCACCGGCGCGCTCACCCCCTCGCCCGGGTGGAATCGCCGGTCCTGCCGCATGTAGCAGAGGTAGGGGGCCACGAGGCGGATCCGCGCCGCGCCGAGCTCACGGAGGGTGCGGAGCGCCACCACCAGCGGGAAGAGCTTCGGGTCGGGACGGTCGAGCGTACACACGACGTCGACACACGCGCCCTGCACGTCGGCCTCGATGCGGACGAGGCTCTCGCCGTCCGGGAACTGATGCACGTGCACCGGGTGAACCGGGCCACCGAGCCGCGCCGCGAGAGAGCCATTGCCCGGGAAGGCGAGGATCACGCGACCTCCACGATGTGCGGGTGGGCAAGGGCGTAGGCGAGGGCGTACTCCATCTCCCCCGGCGCCTCGGCGAACAGCGTGTACAGCGGCTGGCCGCGAGCCACCCGGGCGCCGAGGGGCGCGTGGAAGCGGAGCCCAGCGCCAAGCGCGCGCGGGGCGCCGGCCAGCTTGGCCACCCGGGCGAGGCGGCGATTGTCGACGCTGCTCACCACGCCGTCGTGCGCGGCCACCACCTCGCGACGCAAGGCCCCTGGCGTCGGCTCGCGCATGCCGCCCTGCGCCGCGCAGATGGCCTGGAACTTGGCCCAGGCGCGACCGTCGGCGAGGATGGACTCGGCGAGGCGTCGTCCATCGGGGAAGGCCGGCGCGAGCACGGCACCCGCCACGTCAACGGCGCGCTGTCGCAGGTCGGGGGGCGCGTCGGCGTCGCCCCGCAGCACGGCCAGCACGTCGAGCCCTTCGAGGGCGGGGCCGATGCCGCGGCCGACCGGTTGCCTGCCGTCGCTGACCATCGTCGCCACCTGGAGGCCCACGGCACGCCCGACTTCGCTGAGGTCGCGCGCGAGGCCCGCCGCTGCCGCCGCCGTCCGCACCTTGGCGGTGGGGCCCACCGGAATGTCGATCACCACGTGGGTGGATCCGGCCGCAGCCTTCGTCGACAGGATCGAGGCGACCATCTGTCCCTCGGAGTCGATGTCGAGGGGCTTCTCCACGCGGATGAGCAGGTCGTCGACCGGCGACAGGCGCATGGAGCCACCCCACACCACGCAGCCCCCCTCGCGCTCCACCACCCTGCGCATCGCGGCGAGGTCCAAATCGACGGGCGCGAGCGTCTCCATCGTGTCGGCCGTGCCCGCCGGCGAGGTGAGCGCCCGCGACGAGGTCTTGGGGATGATGAGCCCCGCGGCGGCGACGATGGCCACGACGATGGGCGTGGTCCGGTTGCCCGGGAGCCCACCCACGCAGTGTTTGTCGAAAACCTGTTTCGCGGGCCAGCGCAGGCGATCACCGGCGTCGATCATCGCGTGCGTGAGCGCGGTGACCTCGGTCACGTCGAGCCGGTTTCCGGCGCAGGTGGCGAGAAATGCTGCGATGTGGGCGTCGGAGTAGCGACCCTCCCGGATATCGCCGATCACCGCCGACATTTCCGCGACGCCAAGCCGCTGCCCGTACATCTTGGCGCGCACGTGGCCGAAGGACTCGATGGTGGGCGGGTGCCGGAAGCTCACGCGGTCGCCCTCGCGGGCCCCGAGGGCCACCCAGCCGGCCTCGGAGAGCCCGGCCTCGTCGTGGGCGAGAAGGTCGCTCGTCACCACGTTGAGCACGGCGATGACCTTGCCGCCGTCGAGGTGCACCTCCACCAGCGAGAGGGCCTCGAAGCCCTCCGAGCGGCACACGTGACAGTCGGCACGCATGTACACCACGGGCTGCCGGTATGTGTCGATGCCGAGGCGACGGAGGCGGAGGGAGGCGTGGTTCATGTCCTGGCCGGGTTTCGCCCACCTAGCGGGCGGGGTCAACTGTGACGCGACTTGTCACGCGTGGTTGACCGGGTCACCGGTGCGGGTGGGCCGTTTGCCCGGTAGGCTCGTACCGGCCTTGTGGAGTTGCCCTTGTCGATGCTGTTCGCTCTTGTCCTCGCCTGCACCCCTCCGACGGATGAACCCACGGAGAAGGAGGGCTCCGAAGGCCCTCAGTTGCCCACCACTGCGCTCGGCACCGGCGAGGGAGAGCTCGACCCTGAATCGGTAGAGTGGACGTACATCCTGGGTGAAGAGGAGAAGCTCTCCGATCCTCGCGACCTCGGCTTCGACCCCGACGGCAACCTGTGGATCGCCAACCGCGAGGACGACCGCACCTTCATCGTGTTCGACCCGGGCGAGGAGAACCAGTCCTACATGCGCCAGAAGGATGGCTACGCCGAGCACTTCATGGAGGAGACGTCTGCGCTCGCCTTCGAGACGGCCGAGGGCCAGGACGGCGACCATGGCTACGAGTTCGGCTCCTGCGGCGAGAACCGCAACACCTACAACGGGCAGACGCGGGGCAACGACTTCATGGGGCCTGTGCTCTGGTCGGCCCAGCTGGACATCTTCGCCGAGGAGAACCCCCACGGCCTGGGCAGCCACCTCGACATGCTGCACCAGAGCCCCAACTGCGTGGGCATGGCCTGGGAGCGCGACAACGTGTACTGGGTGTTCGACGGCCTCGCCGGCGACGTTGTCCGCTACGACTTTCAGGAAGACCACGACGTGGGCGAGGACGACCACAGCGACGGCATCGTCTACCGCCTGAGCGAGCCCTCGGTCACGCGGGTGGAGGGCGCGCCGGGTCACATGATGATCGACCCCGCCACCGGCCTGCTCTACGTGGCCGACACCGGCGGTGGACGCGTGATCGTGCTCGACACCCAGTCGGGCGAGATCGGGGAGAAACTCCGGGCCAAGAACGAGCCGCTGGAAGAGTACGCGGAGTGGGACGGCGTCGAGTGGCAGGAGCTGGTGACGGGCCTCGCGGAGCCCGGCGGCGTCGCGCTGGGCGACGGCGTGCTCTACGTGGCCGAGTGGGGCACGGGCATCATTCGCGCCTACGACCTCGAGGGCAACCTGATCCAGTCGCTCGACAGCGGGGCCGGCGCCGGGGTGATCTACGGCATCGAGATCGGCCCGGACGGTGCGCTCTGGGTGGTGGACAACGCGGCGCCCGGGGTTTTCCGGGTTGATCCGCTCTGATC
The DNA here is from genome assembly GCA_005778355.1 of Pseudomonadota bacterium. Classification (GTDB taxonomy): domain Bacteria; phylum Myxococcota_A; class UBA796; order UBA796; family SXON01; genus SXON01. Next base: position 5,155 of record SXON01000026.1, read on the forward strand.
AGTGGGGGCGACCGCCTGGCGAGCGCGGTCGCGAGGCGCGTGTGGGGTTGGCATGGCTGGGCGCCACCGCGTCGCGCACGCCCTGCACTCACGGGCCGCCGAGGAAGATCCAGATGGTGCCGGGGTGATCGTCGTCGCTCAGGCGCGTGCTGAGCGCGAGGTCGTCGAAGCCGTCGCCGTTGGTGTCGCCCGCCGCGACATCGTAACCAACGTACTCCTTGTACTCGCTCCCCACGATGACGGCGTTGTCGCCCTCGCCTGGGGAACGAGTGCCCTCGAAGGGGCCGTACTCCAGGTAGATACGACCCTCGTCGCCGTCCACGATGTCGGCGTTGTTGTCGCCGATGGCGAAGTCGAGGAAGCCGTCGGCGTTGGCGTCGAGCGCCACTGGACCGCGCAGCGACATGTAGCCGTCGTAGGGCGTCTGCACCAGGGGCGACGCGGTCGCCAGTGGGAGACCGGCGGACTCGGGTTCCACCACGAGGATGCCCCACCAGGCGCCAGAGTCGTCGTTCCAGTGGCCCACGACTAGGAGGTCTTCGGTGCCGTCGCCATCGAGGTCCTCCAGCGCCGGGGCGCTGCGGATCCAGGGGCCCGCGTAGTCCTCGTCGAACTCGAAGGAAGCAAGCCTGAAGTCGGGTGATCGATAGCCGTCCGCCGCGTCGAAGGGGCCGAGGTAGAGGTCGGCGACCGACTCCTCCGCGATCAAGAGCTCGTTGTTCCCGTCGCCGTCGAGGTCGCCGGCGTCGAGAACGTTGCCGCCGTCGCAATCGCTGGGGTATCCAAGCGAGGCGTCGGGACCGAGGTCGTAGGCCGCCGCCGTGCTGACGGGGCCGGTCCACGTGGCCGCAACAAGCCACACGCCGTAACCGCAGTAGTCGTAGTCCTCGTACCAGGACGCCGACACGGCGATGTCGCCCCCGGACGCTCCAGGAATCGCTTCGACCTGGAAGTCGTCGACGATGCCGCCGGCGTAGTCGGTGGGCACGTCGAAATCGATGGTGAGATCGGCGTCCGCAGTGACAAGGCCATGCCTTGGCTCGAGGAACAGGTAGGCCCGGTAGGGGTACGGCTCCTCAGTGGCGTAGCCCTCGGCCAGCATCTCGGTGCCGCCGTCGCCTTCCAGGTCGACAGGCCAGGCGTACGAGACGTGTTCGCCGCCGCTCCCGGCGAGCAGGACGTCGGCCTCCCAGTCGTAGGTCTGCTCGGGTTTGAAGGGGCCGGGCGCGGTGAGCACGCGATTCTCGTCATCGCAGTCCGCATCCGTCCAGAGGTCCGATAGCCCGTCGCCATTGACATCCCCGAGGAAGACGGCGAGTGGGCTGCTGTCCAGGCACGGGCCGGAGATCGCGATCTGCGCCTGTATCGACCTCAGGTCGCCGCGTGGCGCGTCGACACACGCCCCGTCCGTCAGGCCGTCGCAGTCGTTGTCGAGGCCGTCGCAGGTCTCACGTGCGCCCGGGTAGACCTCTGGATCTGCATCGTCGCAGTCGCCGCCCTCTGTTGCGGTCTCCTCCGGTTGCTCGCAGGCGGCAACCGAGCTGCTGCCCACGCCGTCGCCATCATCGTCTAGGTACCAGGCAGGCTGCCCGGTGGCGCCCGGGTCGTCGTCGTCGACGAGGCCGTTGCAGTCGTTGTCGATACCGTCGCACACCTCGGCCGCCCCGGGGTGTGCCGCGGCGTCGCCGTCGTCGCAGTCGGTGAGCCGGGTGAAACCGTCGCCGTCGGCGTCAGACTCGACACTCGTCACGTCGATGGCGCTGTCGCGCTCGGGACCATCGGGATCCCGCCCGTCGTTCGGGCCTTGGCAGGCCGCGAGGAGGACGAGGAGCGGCGATCCGACTACCAAATGTTCGGGTAGCTGCGGAAAGCATTACCCGTCGGCTTGTAGTCCGTTGCGCACTCCAGCTCGACGGTCCACACCGCGTTGTCCGACCCGTCGAACTCGTTGATCACCGCGCGCTTGTCGCCGCTGCCCCACTGCGGGCAGGTGGTGAGGGCGTTGCCCGAGAGCATCTTCACGAGGTTGCCCCCCATCGGGCAATCCGTGTTGCCTCCGGTGACATTCTCCACGGTGTACTGCTCGATCGACTCGACCGTCATCAGCGATTCGTCAATCTCGTAGATCACGCCGCGCGAGTTGCCGGCCACGTCGACGCGGTTGTCGAACAGGGCGAGGTTGCCGTCGGGATCCCAGTACGCGGCGTGCTGGGTGTCGAAGTCGTCGTCGTAAACCCCGCCGCCGAGGGAGAAGTCACCGGAACCGTCGGCCGCCAGGTTCCAGATGAGCTGGTTGTAGGTGCCCGACGCGGGGTCGCCGTCCACCGAGTAGATCGAGTCGAGGTCGTGGATCGAGAACATCCACTGGCTCGCGCTGTCGAACCAGAAGGAGTTGGTGTGGAAGTAGTCCTTGCCGTCGAGCCGGTCCGCCCAGTACCCGCCCGTCGGCGAGGGGCAAGTCGCGACGGAGTAGTCGACGGTGACGCCGGTGACGTCGGTGAAGTCCCACTCGGTGTCGAGGACCGGCGTCGCGCCGCTGGTGTCGAAGCTCACGAGGCCGTCCACCACGATGGGGAAGGTTGTCGTGGCCGCGTTGGCGTCGCAGTCGAGCACGTCGGACACATCCACGTCCTCGGCCGTCAGCGCCCAGATGTAGTTGCCGACGCGCTGCACGTCGTGGTGCACGTAGTCGTCGAAGGTGGCGTCGGGCACGGTCGTGGTGCCCGGGCAGTACCCGCTGCCGTCGTCGCGACAGAGCAGCGTCAGGAGGTTCCCGGCGAGGTCGTATTCGACGATGATCTCGTGGTTGATGATGCCGAGCACGTGCTTCAGCGGGCGCGAGATGGAGATCGCCTCCAACTGCAGCCGGCTGTCGCCGGTGGTATCGAGGGTAAGGTCGTCGCCGGGCTCCTGGTACCAAACGATGGCGCCGTCGGCATCCACGATGACGAAGGCCTCGGCGGCGATATCGCCGTTGTCGGTGGCGCCATCAGAAACATAACACCCGTAGTGCGTGAGAAAGTTGTTCGCCCGCCTCGTACCGGCGCCCGTGGCCGTCGTGACGCCGAGGTTGTCGAGCTCCGAGCTCCCGCCACCGCTCGGGAGGGCCCCTGCGGCCAGGGTGCCACAGGTGCCATAGGAGACCATCGGGCCGCCGCCTGCTGGCCGCGCCTGAGCGTCCCAGTCGTAGTCCTCGCCGGGCTTGAGGCCGTAGATCGTGACCGCGTGGAGCGTGCCGCCCATCGCTGTGGGCGTGGCGCGGGCGGTGGTGCACAAACCACCGTCGGTGGGATTGTCGACGCCGAAGCGGATCCACGCGTCAGCGGGTGCGTCGGTGGTGATCGTGCAATCAAAGCGCAAGGTATTGTCGGGCTGCTGGTCGCAGTCCACATTGGTAACCATAAGTGCCCAGGCGGGGCTAGTGCCCCCCCCTGCAAGGATCATGCCAAGAAACATGGACTTCAACGCTCCTGCACGCGGAGCATACGCGACGCGGGGCCGACGTGCAAGCTGGTCTGCGGCGAGGTGGCGAAGTCGAGCGACCTCAAACATCCTACGCGCCGACTCTGAGCGCGCCCCGCCCTCGTCACGAATCACCACGACCCGATCCGGGTGGGCGATTCTGCCCGTACCGTGAGCGTCCACCCGGAGCCAGCGTGACCCGTCGCGCCTTCACCGCCAGCCTTGCCAGCCTCCTTGGCTGCTCCCGGTCCTCCGCCGGCACCGAGCCCACCGTGGCCTTCCCCGGCGAGGCCGATCCCGCCACCATCGTGAAGGTGGAACACACGGCGGCCGAGTGGCGCGCCAAGCTCGATGGCGAGGCCTACAACGTGCTCCGCGAGCAGGGCACAGAGTGGGCCTTCTCCGGGCGTTACTGGAACACCCACGACAAGGGGCGCTTCCTCTGCCGGGGTTGCGGCCTCGCGCTTTACGAGAGCGCCGACAAGTTCGACAGCGGCACCGGATGGCCGAGCTTCACCCGGCCGAGCAAGCCGGACCGCGTGCGGGAAATCCGTGACACATCCCACGGCATGGTCCGGGTGGAGGTGCGCTGTGCCCGTTGCGACGGCCACCTCGGGCACGTCTTCGACGACGGCCCGCCGCCCACGCTGGAGCGCCACTGCATCAACTCGGCCTCGCTCGTTTTTCTGGCCGCATGAACCGGGAGATCATCATGTTGCTCGCCTCTGTTGCTTTTCTCGGTGCGTGCATGGCGGCCACCAACCCCGAGAGCCGCGAGGACTTCGCCCCCGTGCCGACGCCCGGCGCGGGCCAGGCGGTGGCGGTGGTGGCCGGGGGCTGCTTCTGGTGCATGGAGTCGGACTTCGACAAGCTCGAGGGCGTGGTGGCCACCACCAGCGGCTACGCCGGGGGACAGGCGGACAGCCCCACCTACATGGAGGTGGCCGGGCAGGGGACCGGGCACCTCGAGAGCCTCCACGTGGTGTACGACACGTCCAAGTTGACCTACGAGCAGGTGCTCACCTACTTCTTCCACCACGTCGACCCCACCGACGCCGGGGGACAGTTCTGCGACCGCGGGCCGGAGTATGTCACGGGCATCTTCCCGGTCGACGCGGAGCAGGCCAAGGTGGCGGAGGCGGTGAAGGCGAGCGTGGGCGCGCGCCTGGGCCGGGAGATCGTCACCAAGACCTTCGAGCCCGGCGTCCGGTTCTGGCCGGCGGAGGCCTACCACCAGGACTTCCACGACACCAATCCCGTCCGGTACACCAGCTACCGAATGGGCTGTCGACGCGACGAGAAAGTGAAGGCCCTCTGGGGCGCTACTCCTTAGGCGCGTCGCCGAAGTTTCCGCGAACGACCAGCCCGAAACGATCGATGGCGCCCTCGTAGGTGCCGTTCATCTGGGGGTAGTTCCAGCGGTCGTCCGGGTTGGGACTGTCCACGCTCACGTAGTAGCCGGAGCTCGTGACCTCGCGCACCTCCACGAAGTGGTGGGTGTAAGACAGGCCGACGTCCATCCACTTGAGCGGACGGTAGGCCACCAGCGTGCTGATGTTGTGCTCGTCGCCGTCCCAGTTGTTGGTGGAGAGGGCCTTGTCGGGCACGGCGCTCCTGTCGAACCAGTAGCGCCCGCCGAAGGTCCACTTCTCGGCCACGGTCGCCTTGGCGTCGAGCCCCACCCAGAAGCTGTCTTCGTTGGCGCGCGCCCACTTGCGCGACTGCTCCACCAGCTCCTTGGCGCGCTCGTCTTCCAGGTCGGTTTCCGACACGGTGATGGTGAAGTCGTCGTAGGCGCTCCACATCACATAGGCGCCCATCACCTCGGTGCGCAGCCAGTCCACCGGCTTCACCATCACGCCGCCCTGCACGCGGCCGGGCAAGGTGTAGGCGACGTTGCCGGTGCCGGACACGATGACCGGCTCGCCCGAAGGGTCGCACAGGCCGGTGTCTTCAGCAGCGAAGCGGCCCAGGGTGTCCTCTTCCGGGGGACAAACGAAGCTGGCGCTGAAGCTGCCCTCGTTGTCGACACTCGCCTCGTGGATGTACGTGACGCCCACGGAGAAGCTGTCGACGGGGTGGATGAGCACGCCAGCCGAGAAGGAGTAGGTGGTGTCGGAGAGATCGGAGAAGTCGAGGGCGGCGGTGTACTCGGGGTTCTCCAGGTCTTCGTCGGTGTAGGTAAGGAAGTCCTCGGCGCCGTTCTCGATGAGGGCGTTGCGCAGATCGGGGAGGGTGTCCTGGTCGACCTCGGCGCGCCACTGGGTGTGCACCACCGCGAAGGTGCCGCCGACGCTGAGCATGTCCTTGATGTCGTAGGCGAGGCCGGCGCCCGCCCAGATGCCCCGGCTGTCGCCGTCGATCATGTGGAAATGACCACCCCCCGGCGGGTTGGTCTCGGCGCCGCCGCGCGCGTAGGGCACGGCGAGGATCAGGCCCACGCCGAGGCGCCCGGGGCCCACGTGGTCGATGCCGAGGTCGCTCGCCACGCCGATCGTCGGGGCGATGCCGGAGAGCTCATAGGTGTCGATGCCCTTGTCGTCGCCCGCACGGTCGAACTCGAAGTCGGCGGTGATGTAGCCGCCCTCGAGGAAAACGCGGGTGCCCTTGGCGGCCGCGAAGCCAGCCGGGTTCCACCAGCCGGCCGAGCCGTCGGTGGTGGTGGGGGTGCCCCAGGGGCCCCCGATCTCGATGTTGTCGAGGGAGGCGGCGTACGAAAGGGTGGCGAGGAGGAGCATCCTCGCGCGCTAACCCGCCTCGCCCTAGAGTTCCGCTTCCTTGATCCCCTCGCCCGGGGTGGCGATGGCCTCGATCGTACCGTAGTTTCGCGGCTCCGGCAGGGTTCGTACCTTAGTGGTGATCTGTGCCCCGTACATGTAGAACTCAGAACGCAAGAGCACCATGTCGGCGTCGAAGTAGAAGTTGAACTTCTCGCCATCTTCCTCGATGGTACAGCGCGTTGCGGTAATCGTCTTGCCCTCGATCTTGACCGACACCTCCTCGGGCGCGAGCAGGTTGCCATCGACCAGCTCGGCGGTTTCCGCCACCAGCAAGTGGATGCGACCGGGGACGGTGAGGAGCTTGGCGCGTGCCGGGTCGTAGACGTCGAGCGTGGTCATCCGCACCTGGTCGGCCGCGAGGGTGGACTCGTACACGCCGGTGGCGTCGCTCCTCACGATCTGCCAGCCGCCATCAGGAAGGAGCACGCCCTGGACTTGCGACAGGCCCTCGCCGAGCTTCTGAGAGGTGGTGAAGCTCGCCCCGCGTGGCCCCGACTGTGCGCTCGCCCGCGCGCTCATCGCCCCGAGCGGGGTGGTGGCGGTGGAGACCAGCGAGATCACCCGGCGCTCGCCGTCGTCTCTCGGGAGGTAGCGGATCACCAGCTCGCGGTCGCCCACGTCGTCCTTGCCGATGAAGACATCGTAGACAACGCGCTGTTCCTCGGCGAACGCGACGAGGGCGAGGACGAGGAGCATCGGGGAACACCTAACCTGCGGTCGGCTATACAGACCCCGATGAGCGGCCCTCGCGCCCTTCGAGAACAACTCCTGGCGCGACGCGCGCGGGAGACGGGTCCGCCCCTGCCCCGGGCTCGCGACCGCGTGGCCATGGCCTACCCCTCGCCCTACCGCGTGGGCATGTCGTCACTCGGCTACCAGTGGATCTGCTCGGTGCTGGCCGAGGCGGGCTTTGGTGTCGAACGTTGTTTTTTGCCGGACGAGGCGGGGGCCGGTCAAGCGCCGCTGACGATGGAGTCGTTGTCACCGCTGCGCGACTTCCCGGTGATCGCGGTGTCGCTCGCCTACGAGCTGGAGCTCGCCGGGCTGGTGGAGCTCCTCAAGCTGGCCGGCATCCCGCCCTTGCGTAAGGACCGCGACCCGAGGCATCCGAAGGTGCTCATCGGCGGTCCGCTCACGTTCAGCAACCCCGTGCCGGCGATGCCCTTCGCCGATGCGATGATCCTCGGCGAGGCCGACGACGTGGTGGTGCCGGCGGTGGCTGGCTTCTTCGACAGCGGCGACTTCGATCAACTGGCGACGCTGCCCGGCGGCTGGGTGCCCGCGCTCGGCGACGTCCGCGTGCCAGTGGCCAAGGCCGACGATCACCTGCTCCCGGCGCGCTCGCGGATCATGACGCCGGACACCGAGCTGGCCGACATGTTCCTCCTGGAAGGGGAGAGGGGTTGTCACCGGGCGTGCACCTTCTGCGTGATGCGCCGGAGCACCAACGGGGGCATGCGGCTGGTGGAGCCCGAGCGGCTCTCGGCGTTGATCCCCGATGCTGCTCGTAGAGTTGGGCTCGTCGGCGCCGCGATCAGCGATCACCCGCGACTGGTCGACCTGCTCGGCACCATCGTGGACAGTGGCCGTGGCGTGGGCGTGTCGTCGCTGCGCGCCGACCGGGTAGCGCTCAAACCGGACATCCCGCGACTGCTACGAAAGGGGGGCTACGCCACGTTGACGGTGGCCAGCGACGCGCCCTCGCAACGCTTGCGCCGCGAAATCCAGAAGGGCACCACCGAGGCGCACCTGCTCGCCTGCGCCGAGGCGGCGCGCGAGCACGAGTACCGCGTGCTCAAGGTGTACATGATGGTGGGCGTGCCGGGGGAGACCGACGAGGACATCGAGGAGCTGGTGGACTTCACCCGGAAACTCGCGGCGATCCACCCGGTCGCGCTCGGCGTGGCACCGTTCGTGCCGAAAGTGAACACTCCGCTCGACGGCGCGGTCTTCGCCGGGATCAAGACGGTGGAGAAGCGCCTGGAGCGCATCCGGCAGGGCTTCCGCGGGCATCGCGCCGAGCTGCGCCCGACCTCGGCGCGCTGGGCCTGGGTGGAGTATCGGCTCGCGCAGGGCGGGACGGCCGAGGGCGAGGCGGTGGTCCGCGCGGTGGAAGGGGGGGGCCACTTCGCGGCGTGGAAGGCGGCGCTGGCGTGACGCGGCGGGCGCCGGGGGATTAGGCTCAAGAACGATGGAGCGCTTCTTCAACACCACCGGCCCCTGCGAGCCGAGCCGACACTACATGCTGCCCGCCGAGCGGCGCTTGCCCGAGCTGGGCGCGCTGGTGCGTCGCGACCTGTACTTCGTTGTCCACGCAGCCCGCCAGACCGGGAAGACGACGACGATGCGGAGCTTCGCCGCCACGCTTCGCGCCCAGGGCGTGGTGGCGCTTCACGCCACGATCGAGACCAGCCAGGGCGCGTCGCTCGCCGAGGCGGAGCCGCGGTGGCTCGAAGCGATCGCGCGGGGCGCTCGCGCCGACCTCGCGTTGGCCGACCAGCCTCCGCAACCCGCCGACGTCGCCACCGGTGAGCGCCTGGCACACTGGCTCGGGGCCTGGGCCATGGCGCTCGCGCCGCGGCGCCTGGTGCTCCTCATCGACGAGGCCGACGTGGTCACCGGGGAGGCCATGGTCAGCCTCTTGCGGCAGCTCCGCTCGGGATTCCACCTGCGCCCCGCGTGCTACCCCGCCTCGATCGCGCTCGTCGGCATGCGCGACCTCCGCGACTACCTGGCCGCCGCGAAGGACGGCGTCCCGGTCAACCCCGGCTCGCCCTTCAACATCAAGGCCGAGTCGCTCACCCTGCGCAACTTCACCGAGGCCGAGGTGCGCGAGCTCTACGCGCAGCACACCGCCGACACCGGCCAGGCCTTCGCGCCCGGCGCCGTGGCGCGCGCCTACCACTGGTCGCAGGGGCAGCCCTTCCTCGTGAACAAACTCGGCGCGATCTGTATGGACAAGCTGGTGACCGACCGGGCGGTGGCGATCACCGCCGCCCATGTCGACCTTGCCAAGGAAACGATGGTGCTCTCGCGCATCACCCACCTCGACAATCTCGCGCGCCGACTCGAGGAGCCGCGCGTGGCGGCCATCGTGTCGCGCGTGCTGGTGGGCGACGACGACGTCGATACCTCGACGGACGCTTTCGAGTATTGCATCGACCTCGGCCTCCTCGTGCGCGCTCGGTCTGGCCCGGCCGCTGCAAACCCCATCTATCGCGAGGTCCTGGCCCGCCAACTCAGCATGCGTGCGCAGGACAACTTGCCCTTGCCCGAGGCGCCCTGGCTCCGACCGGACGGCACGCTCGACGCGCCCGTTGTCATCGACCAGTTCCTCCAGTGGTGGCGAGAGAACTCGGACTTCGCGGTACGCAACACCCCCACGGGCTACCACGAGTGCACCGTTCACCTGGCCTTCATGGCTTTTCTCCAGAAGGTCGTCAACGGCGGGGGACAGGTGCACCGGGAGTTCGCCGCCGGCACCGGCCGGGTGGATCTCTGCGTGGAGCTGGCCGGACAGCGGACGGTGATTGAGCTCAAGCGCGTGGTGCCTGGGCTGCACTCGCCGGAGCGGGTTCTGCGCGAGGGGCAGGCGCAGCTCTGTGCCAACCTGGACACCATGGGGGTGTCGGAGGGCTGGCTCGTGGTCTTCGACCTGCGCCCCGGGCTCAGTTGGGACGAGCGCATGTGGAGCCGTGAGGTCGAGGCGGGCCCGCGACGGTTGCACCTGCGCGGCGCCTGACTCGTGGGCGCCTGACTCGTGAAGGTCCTCGTCGTCACCTTCGGCACGCGGGGCGACGTGCAGCCGATGCTGGCCCTCGCGCTCGGGCTGCGCGCCGCCGGGCACGAGGTGCGCGTGGCCTTGCCGCCGAACGCCGTCGGCTGGGCGGCGTCGCTCGGGCTCCAAGCCCATGGCGTGGGGGTCGACTTCGAGGTGACCATGCGCGAGGTGGGCACGCGGCTCGACAAGGCGTTGCCGATCATGCAATCGGAGATCGCTGTTCACGCCAAGGCGCTCGTACCCCTGGTCGACGGTGTGGATCGAGTGGTGTCCGCCTCGCTCTACGACGTGGCGGTGTCACTCGCCGAGGCGCGCGGGATTGCCTACCGTCACGTGGCGCTGGCGCCCCAGGTCTTGCCCTCGGGCGACCATCCCTTCCCCGGTCTCGCCGCGATGGGCCTACCGCCCTGGGCCAACCGGCTGAGCTGGTGGGTCAATGGCGGCGTGTGGAAACTATGGTTCCGCTCGCGCATCAACGCCGTCCGGCGCGATCTCGGGCTGGCCCCGGTGGTCGACGTGTACCGGCAGCGACTGTCGCCCGGGGTGATCGCGGCCAGCGAGCCGGCGCTGGCGCCCCTGCCGGGGGACATCGACGTGCCGGCGACACAAGTGGGGAGCTTCTACCTTCCCGACGCGCGACCGCTGGAGCCCGTCGTCGAGGACGTCCTCGCGGCGGGGGACAAGCCGGTCTTCGTGGGCTTTGGGTCCATGCCCAGCACTGAGCCGGCGAAGCTCAGCGCACTCGTGGCCGAGGCCGGGCGGATCGCCGGCGTCCGGTGCCTCGTCGGCCGTGGATGGGCCGGGCTCAGCGGCGATTGTGTCGTGGGCGACGTGAACCATGCCGCGCTCTTCCCACGCTGCGCGGTGGTGGTGCACCACGGGGGCGCGGGCACCACCGCCACCGTGCTCCGGGCGGGCGTGCCCCAGGTGGTGGTGCCGCACGTTTTCGACCAGTTCTACTGGGCCGAACGGGCGCTCCGTGCGGGCGTGTCCGGTGGCACGGTGCCTCGCAAGCGCCTCACGGCTCAGCGACTCGCGGCGGCCATCCGGCAGGCGCTGACACTTGGCGAGCGTGCGCGGGCGTTGGCGTCCACCGTGGACGGGCGCGGGGTGGAGCGGGGGGTGGACGTCTTATGCAAATAGTGCTCACGCCGTCGTATCGTCATGATATTCTCTGCGCTGGAGACAGCGATGCACGCCCTGCTTCTTGGCACGATTCTTGCGGGGGGGGGTAGCTCCCCGGCGTGGGCGCTAGCCATCACGAACGCCACGTGCACCCAGCAGGCCGACAATAGCCTGCGCTTCGACTGCACCATCACCACCGATGTGGCGTCGAACGCCTTCATCAAGTTTGGAGAGGACCTCCCGGCTGGGTGCCAAGAACCTCGATCGACGCCGGCCTCCTTCAACAACACTTCGCACAGCTTCACGCTCTACGGTCTCAAGCCGAGCGACGCCTTCGAGTGGCGGGGGTACGCCTCCCCAGCGACGGGCGGCGCGGCGGTGTACACCAACTGCAAGAATGAGACGACCGGAGACCTGCCCGAGCTCGATGGTACCGCCGAACTCGCTCACGTCGGCATCTCGACCGCTGGCGCGGCGGACGACGTCTACAACTTTCTTACCCACTGGGGCTGTCGCCAGCCTGGCAACGTGCGCCGCGACGCGTTCATCGTGGTTGACCGGGACGGAGAGATCGTGTGGTATCAGGACCCCGCCGCTGATCTCGCCAGCGTGGGGAGCACCGACCTCAGCCTGGAGGCTATCGGGCTCACGCGCCCACTCAAGCACGTGCTGGGCATCATCAACCACGAGATCATCGTCGAGTACACGCTGGAAGGCGAGCTGGTCAACCTGCTCTGCCGCGACGACGGCTCCGGCTACTGCCCGGGAACCACCACCGTCCCCGACGCGACCTTCGACGACTACGTCCACCACGATCTAGCCGTATTCGACGGATCTCTGTACGTGCTCACCGCCGAGGAGGTGGGTGTCACCGATCTGCTGGACTGCGATGGCGACAGCTCCACCAGCGACACCTACCCCATCGTCGTGGATGGCATGTATGTGTTCGACTTGACCTCCGGCACGCCCACGCTCAGTGACGAGTGGATGTGGACTGACGTTGCCGGCGTGACCGTGGACTACACCGTCGCGGGCACCTGCACGAGCAGCTACTGGGGATCTTCGGTCGCCGGGGCGGACTACATGCACACCAACTCGCTTTGGGTCGACGTGGCAGAGCAGTGGATGTTCAGCGTGCACAACCTCGACAGCATCTGGATGGTCGATGCCGACCCAACCTCGTCGACGTACAACGAGGTGGCGTGGACGATGAACGGCGGCGACCCCACCGACACCGGCGATAGCTGGGAGATGGTGGCGGGGGGCTACGACGAGGAGTTCCACGGCCAGCACACGGCGCACTGGGGGCCCAACGCCGACCTCGCCATTTTCGACAACCAGTGGACGAACACCGGTGGGACCGGGGTGAGTCGCGGGGTGGTGTTCGAACTCGATGCCACCGGCGGTACGGCCTCTGCCACCGCCCAGTACACGATGGAAGACCTCGCCGCAGCCGACATCTATTGCCCGACCGGCTCGTCGCTCTGGCAGCTGCTGGGCGGTCACGCGCTCGCCACGTGTGCCGAGGTCAATGGCACCAGCGCGGCGATGGTGAACGAGTTCGACGCGAGCGACAGCGTGGTGTGGGCAGTGGAGCTGGAGTGCGACGCGGGGTACCAGCGGAACGGCACCGCCTTTCGCGGCTACGCGAACCTGTGGTGACTCATGTGGCACCTTCTCATCCTCGGGGGATGCGCCCCGGAGAGCAACAAGGACAGCGAACCCCCGGCCCGCCGCGACACGAGTGGAGTGATCGATTCCGGCGACGACGATACTTCAGACTCTGCGCCTCCTGAGACCGCGACCGAGTCTAGCGACCCCGGCGTTGACGAGGACGGCGACGGCTTCCAGCCTCCCGGTGACTGCGACGACGGCGATTCCGCAGTGTACCCCGGGTCCGTGGAGACCTGTGACGGTGTTGACCAGGACTGCGATGGTCTGATCGACGACGGCTGTGCTACCGCACTGGTGGGTGACTTTGGCGTGGAAAGTGCTGAGGTGGTGATCGTGGGCCCGGACGTGGACCTCGGGTTTGGCACGGCAGTGCACGCGGGCGACATCGACGCGGACGGGCTGGCGGACGTGGTGACGGAGGTGCCGAGGGCGCAGTCTGCGGACATCCTCTCCTTTCGGGGTCCATTTCCCCCCCTGGTCGAGTCCGATCTCGTTGTCGATGCCGTGCTGGGTTTGTCCCTGGTGGATCCAGACGCCTTCCTCTGGACGACCCGGCTCGCGCTCCCGGGCGGTGCCGACCGGGCGGGACTCGTCGCGTCGATCTACAGTGCGCAAGATGACGATCTTGGGGCGCTGTACTACTCCGAGCTCCGATCAGGGCTCGAACGGGATGACGCCGGACTTGACCTCCGCTGGCGACCGCCGGGCGTCGATGTCGTCGAGCGCTGGAGCTCCGGAGACGCTGCGTTCGTCACGGAAGCGTTCGGGGGGAGCGTTGTCTACACCGCCGCCTGGTACGTGACCTACGACAGTTGCAAGTACGGCGCGTGGGTTGCGGACGCGACCGCGTCCGGCGTGTTCGAGATTCCGGACCTAGCGCGTCTTGGGGCCACGGCCGACGTGGGCGATTGGTGCTCGCCGCTCGTGCCCTTCGACGCCGGAGACCTCGACGGGGACGGTGAACACGAGCTGCTGCTCGTGGAGGACGAGCTGATGGATGTCTACTTCGGTCCGCTTTCGTCCGGCGCCGAGGGCCGGGAGGTGGATGCTCGGCTGGGCGGAGCGTGGCCGGACGACGACGACTACACGGGTTCGTCGGGGGCGTTTGACTACAACACTACAGACATCGACAGCGACGGTCGCGACGAGCTGGTCACCACGATGGCGGTGGGCGACCGAGGCGATCCGACTTGCGACCTCGTACGGACGGTTTTCGAGGCTGGCCTACCAAGATTCGACATGGACGCGCCACTGATTTCCGGCGGAGATTGCTCAGACAGCGGCTTCGGGACCGAGATCGTCACGCTGGATCTCGACGGCGACGGTCACATGGACCTCGCAGTCTCGGACTACGCAGAGAGCACGCTCGCGGAGCGCGGAGGGGCGGTGTACGTTGAGTATGGTCCATTCGAGGGGATGCGCGAGCTCGGGGGGTCGGGGAGTGCCCGCATTCTGGGCTCGCTTGAGCCCCAGACCCTCGGTACCGCGCTCGCGGCGGGCGACACCAACGGTGATGGCTTTGACGACCTGATCGTGGGCTCTGGCCTGGGGGCAATGGACGATAATCCAGGCTACATCTGGATCTTCCTCGGTGGCAGCCGATAGCCCTGGCGGCTACTTCCGCGTCGCAACCCAGTCCCTGACCCTCGCCTCCAGCACCGACATCGGCACCGCGCCGGCGCCGAGAACAGTGTCGTGGAAGGCCGCGAGGTCGAAACGGCCGCCCAGCGCGGCCTCGGCCTCGGCACGCAGCCGACGGATCTCCAGCTGGCCGAGCTTGTAGCCGAGGGCCTGCCCCGGCCAGGTGATGTACCGGTCGACCTCGTTGACGATGTTGTTCTCGGCGAGCGGTGTGTTCTCCCGCAGGAAGTCCTCGGCCTCGCCTCGGGTCCAGCCCATCGCGTGGATGCCGGTGTCGACCACCAGCCGCGACGCGCGCCAGGCGTCGAAGCCGAGCATGCCCATCCGGTCGAGGTCGCCGGAGTAGAGGCCGAGCTCGTCGGACAGTCGCTCCGAGTAGAGGGCCCACCCCTCGATGAACACCGTCAGCTCGTCGAAGCGGCGGAAGTTCGGGAGGCCCTGTAGCTCGCGCGCGATGGCGATCTGCAGGTGGTGGCCGGGCACGGCCTCGTGGAAGGCGAGCACCTCGGCGTCAAAACGCGTCCGGGTGGTGGGCTCCCAGGTGTTGACATAGTAGATCCCAGGCTCGCTCCCGTCGGGGGCCGCCTGCCAGTAGTACGCGATGGTGGTGTAGGGCGCCTCGTGGTCGGGGATCGGTTTCACGACACACTCGGCCTTCGGCAGGGTGCCAAACACACGCGGGACGGCGGCTTGCGCCCGGGCGAGCGCCTCGCGGGCCTTGGTTTCCACGGCCTCGCGGGTGTCGAAGTGCAGGGCAGGGTCGGTGCGGAGGCGCGAGAAGATCTCCGCCTTCTTGGCGGTGCCGAAGAGCTTCTCGCCGAGGGGCGCCATCTCGGCGTGGATTCGCTCCAGCTCGTCGAGGCCCTTCTGGTGGAGGGTGTCCGGGCTCTGGTCGGTGGTGGTTTCCTGCCGGACGCGGGCGGCGTAGCAGCCCTTCAGCGGCAGCGCCGCCAGACCCTCGGTGCCCTCCCCCCGGGCGCGGGGGAGGATCTCGGCGTGCAGGAAGTCGCGGTAACGTTGGAGCGCCGCCCGGACAGGCGGCAGGCTCTGCCGGAGGCTGGCCTGGAAGGCGCCGAGCTTGTCGGCGGGGATCGGGTAGCTCTCGCGCAACGGCGCGCCCAGCGCCGAGTCCTGCTCGGCGGCGGCGAGCTCCTCGTCGACCATCGCGACCACCTTCTCCACGCTGGCCCGGTTCGCCACCAGTCCCTCGTTGAGGCCGAGGCGCAGGTTTTTCACCTCGGTGTCGATCCAGCCGGGCAGCTTCTGGTAGCGGGCGACGAGGTTCCCGGCGTCGTCAACCGTCTTCACGGCGTGTGCCCTGCCGAGGTCGGCGGCGTAGACCAGCGCGTTGCTGCGCGCGGAGAACGACCACTCGGCGAAGCGACACTCGCGCTCCACGCGCAGCTCGTCGTCGAGCTTGCCCACGAGCAAGTCGCGGGTGAGCGCGTCGGCGGCGGAGAGACCGGCGAGCTTGCGGGCCCGGTCGGCAAAGCCCTGGCGCTTGTCCTGCCAGCGCTGGCGAGCCTTCTCGCTGTTGTCATCCAGACGGGTGTCGTAGCGGTGGTCGCCGAGCTGCGTGGCCCACACGGGCGACACGTACATCTGCCCGGTCCAGTGCTCCTCGAGCACGGCGGCGAGCAGCGGGTCGCTCACGCCGAGAGCGGCGTCGGAGGCGAAGGCGAGGGCGACGAGGGGGAGCATTGGGGGCTGGTAGCGCGGCTCGGGGAAACACGGGGCGCGCGAGGCCGCGAAGGGCGCTACCTCACCGTCGAGGCCCCGCCGCTCCCGCCGGGCGTGGAGTGCTCGGTGCTACCGTCCTGCGGTGGCGCGGAGGCCTCGGAAGCCCCGGAAAGTGAGATAGTCCTAACTCTCAAACATTCCTGATCGCGACTTGATGCGATCACCGCACATCGCGATGCTGTAGCGAACATTACGAGATTTTGCCTTGCGGGGGGGGGGCGGTGCCGCGCTACACTGTTGTCGCGACGGCGGGAGCCTCCTCGCCGCCGCCGCACCTTCCCCGTGTAGCCACCCTCCAACGCCCGGAGTCCATCGTGAGCCTCGACAAGAACGAACTCGGCCTCGGGGCCGGCCTCGCCGCCTCCAACGTGCTGCTCATCCCGCTCTTCCGCCGCCTCGTGCTCACCACCACCGGCACCGCGCTACAGAAGAGCGTGATGGACGTCGACGTCCCCCGCGTCCGCGGCATCCTGCCTCGCTGCAGCGCCATCTTCATCTTCGGCCTCGTGGAGAACGTGCCCTCCACCGACTTCGAGTTCAACGTCGCCTTTTTCTCCGGCTTCGACCGCGACCACCAGCCCGCCAGCCCCATCGACATCGCCGCCACCGCCATCACCTCGGTCAACGTGCAGGGCGTCCGCTCCCTCGAATACAACACCACCGCCAACTTCTTCCCCGACACCCGCCTGCAGCCTTGGTGGCGCAACCCCAGCGGCATCAGCGGCGTCAAGACCGCGCAGGCCAGCGCCATGCTCGGACTCGTGCTGAGGACCACCTAAGCCGTGCGCGGCTACCCCGGCGAGATCGACTGGAGCCAGGCCGCCCTGCCGGGGCTGGAGCACGCCGCCGCGGCGTCTGTAGGGGGGTGCGGGTGCGCGTCGGCCGAGGGGGACCAAGCGCGAGGCATCGCGCCGGGCGCATCGACGGCGCCGGGCCGGGGCACCAGGACGCCCTGGACGGCCTCCCGGCCTGGCGATCTGGCCGTCCCGCCCTGCGGCGGGCGAGTGCCCCCGGAGGTCAAGGCTGCCTTGCCCCGGGCGAACTGGTGGGAGCCGGAGTTCGCTCGGGACCGCACCCTGAGCGCCTCCGCCCTGGAGGTGCGCGCGCGCCTGGCGGCGCGGCGCGACCGGGTGGTGAAGGGCGCCGCCACTCGGTCCGGCGTGACCTACACGCTCGGTACGGGCGCCTCGGCGCCTTCTGGGTGTGGCGACGCCGAGGAGGTGGTTCAACTGCGCTGGGACGACGTGAAGCAGCTGGCCGGCATGAACGCCATCAATCTGGGCTACTCCCGGTGGGAACCCGCCGTGGCCTGGGGTCGACTGGTCGACGCCCATGAGGTGGACATCGCGCCTGGCATCCCGGCGATTGAGCTCGCCACCTGCCTGCCGGACGACGAGATCGACCCCGACATCGACATGACGCTTGTCCGCGAGCTGTTCTTCCCCGACTGGGAGCGTCGCCGCGACGCGAGCTGGTCGGAACTCATCGCTTGCATGACGGTCGACTCGGCCGTGCGAGTGGATGGGCTCAACGCCACCGGCGGCTGGGGCATGTACTCGCGCGGGGTGCTCTACGCGTTGTCGTTGCTCGACAGCTTTGCCGAGCTGGGCGCGAAGCCGCACGGCGACAAGATCGGCTACTCCCCGGAAGGCTTCCGGCGCGACTTGCGGGATGGCACCCTTTCCTTGTACCTGGGCCCTGCGATGTGCGACGAGTCGCGCGGCTTCGCCATCGAGGCCTATGGCGACGGCCGGGTGCAGGTGCAGGGCGAGGCGCACGGGCACAGCGCCTACACCGTGTTCAGCATCTACCTCTGCACGCAATACAACGCCATCCACGCTGCGCTCGCCGACTACTACTTCTGGTGGTGCCGGCGGTTGCTCACCCGCGCGGCGCGCGTGGACGACTGGACCTTCGGCTGGTACTACGTTCTCGCCTGGTGCTGTGCCAAGGCCGCGCTGGCGGAGATCGTCGAGCTGGCGGCCCTGATCTTGCACGAGTACGGGCACGTGACCGCGGGCGGGGGCGACCACTGCCAGGGCGTCCAGGGCGACTTCTACTGCGCGCACTACCTCGACGAGTGGAACTGGCGGCACCGGATGTGGGGGAAGTTCGCGCTGCCGACGCCGCAGGTGCTGGGGAACGAGCGGCGGGACGCGTACGCTTCGCTGGAGCAGAATTACGGCAGCGACGTGGACCCGTCGCTGCCCGGCGCCCTCGGGAGATTCGACTTCTCGGAGGACGGGGAGTGGGAGCTTGGCCTGCGCATTCGCATGGACGCCGACGGGGAGTGCGACCGGCTTGAGGTGACGGGTATCCACTGCAGCTTCTGGCGGGAGGAGCGTGGCGTCCGCTTCGAATACGTGATCCCGAGCGCGGTCTGCGCGCCGAGCGCGGCGGCGCTCGAGGGCGTGGTGGATCGGCACTGGCCGTGCCCCTCGGCGCCCGGCGGCACAGGCACCGTCGACCTCTGGCTGCGCGACGACGGTCCCCCCGACCCGCCGTGGGGCGGCACCAGCTTGCCTCCGGGGGACGAGCTCCCTGGCAAGCCGGAAGTCAATACATGAGGGGCATCGTCATCCTGACTGCCGGGTGCCTCTCGGCCTGTGTGGCGCGGCCGGAGCACTACCTGGAGGAATGCGACTCGAGGACACCGTGCGAGAACCCTGACTTGGAGTGTGCGTATCGCGATTCGATGTACACGGCGTCGCCCGGAACGGATGGGAAAGTAGCGATTGCAGGCGACCAGTTTCTCTGTTCCCTTCCGTGCGAAAGCCACTCGGACTGTCCGGAGGCGAACTGCAACGCCGGAGTCGGCGTGGGCGGCGGGAGCACTAGGCCGGACTGTACCACCGACGGCTACTGCGTCGTGGACTGCTACGAGTAGCGGCGCTCGCGCACCCCCATTGGGACTACCCCGCTGGCTATCCCCCAATCACCCGTCCCGAGCTGGCCTCCACCCGGTACAGCGCCCCGCCGAGCCAGAACTGCAGCATGTCGCCGTCCCACCCGACCACCTGGTCGCCCCGGTCGTCCAGGGGCACACACCAGCCCGAGGACACGCAGGCCACGCGGCGCTCGCCCGCGCGCTCGGTCCAGGCCAGCGCCCCGTCGGCCCTCGTGTGCAGGTGCAAGACCTCGCCGGGCACGCGGAGGAGCTCGGCGCCCGTGGCGTCGCGGATGCTGCTCGCCCCGTCGGCCCGCTCCACCGCGTAGCGCAGGGGCCCCGGGCCCACGCTTGTGGCCAGGAGCCGGGAGTCGCCCGTGGCCAGCACCTCGCGCGACAGGGGGTCGAGGATGCGCCAGTTGCGATCACGCTCGACGATCCAGCGCGGCTCGGCACGAGGCGCAGCGGCGGGGCGGGGCAGTTCTACGGGGAGCGCCACCTCGCCGGGGGGCGCGGGCTCGGCGAGGCCATGGACAACGGCCCCGCGGCTCACGTAGGCGCCATTCTTCACCGTGCGCAGGGTACCGGTGGGGAGCGAGCCGGCCGCGCCGCCGTCGATGTACTCCACCCAGCGGTCACCCTCCTTGCGGAAGTCGCGCGCGCCGGCCGGCGCCGAGGGCTCCCGGGTGCAGCCCTCGCGGCGACAGGTCCAGCCGAGCACCCTCTGCGGGTAGTCCCGCGGCAGCGCACCCACTTTGCCATCGCGGAGGCGCAGCCCCTCGGCGGGCCCCCCGGGCACCCGACGGATCACGACGCCGTCCGCGTAGAGGGACACGAGCTCGGCGGCCGGCACCGACCAGCGCTCGCGGCCGGTGGCGAGGTCGAAGAGCCCCACCGTGCCGGTCGAGGCGGTGGCCACGGCGTCCCCCGCCACGCGAATGTCCGCCACGGGCGGCTGCCGCCACCGGACGGTGCCGTCGCGCGCGAGCAAGAGCAACTCACCCTCGGTGCGCACCACCAACCCGAGCTCAGTGGCGTAATGTTCCTTCACCCGCGTGGGGCTCTGCCAGGTCCAGGTGCCATCGGCGTTGGCCTGGGCACGCTCCATCCCGGGCACCACCGGGATCGCGGCGGGGTAGGTGGACAACTCGGCCGCGAGGCTCGACACCGGAGGCGGAATCCAGGCCGAGCCCGTGGGTGCGGCGGCGGTCCAGGGCCCGGCGAAGTCCGTCCAGTCGAGCTTGCCCCCCAGCTCGAAGGCGGGACTGGCGATGAGCTGGTCGCGTCCGGTTTGCCCGGCGCTGTCGCCATCCTGGGGGTCGAAGAGCATCCACATCTCGGCGGTGCCGAGGGCGGCGAAGTTTTTTCCGAGGGCCAGCCCCATGCCCTCCCACTCGCCAACGGTGACCGGCACCCGCCAGAGCAGTTCTCCGGTGGCCGCCGACCAGGCGCCGAGGCCCTCGCGGTCGCCAATCCACGCCACGCGACCGTCGCCGCTGGCCAGCCCAACCTGCGCGCGCGTGGGGATGACGACCCCCCACTGTTTGCCCTCCCCCACCACGACCGTGCCGCCAGGGACATCGACCAGCGCGAATCGAGCGCCCGAACCGGGGGGCACCACGGCGGGGCGTCCACCCGGCCGGGGCACGAGCTTGCCCGCCAGCACATCGAGGTCGCGAGCGCCATCGGTGGCGTACAGTCGGCCGGCCGCGCGGTAGAGGCGGGAGATACCGGCGAGCAGGGGATCCTCGCCGCCTGCGAGCCGCTCCATGCCGCGCCAGTAGCCCCAGCCCGACTCGTCGGTGCCCACCACCTCGTCGGTGGTCGCCACCGTCACCCGGGGCAGGTCGAGGTATTCGCCCGGCTCGTCGCCACGTACCAGACGCGCGTAGCCGAGCCCCCCCGGCGTGCTGCCGAGGTCGACCAGATCACGGTAGGCCGTTCCTCGGAGCGGGGAAGGCACCATGTCCGGCATCGTCCACCGGACCGTGCCCACCCCGAAGCGCTGGATGAGCGCGTCGCCCTCGAAGGCGAGCGCCCGGGTGCTACTGTCGTCCCCAGCCCGCGGCCCGATCCCGGCCGCCACGGGCACACAGCGCCGGAGGTCGACCAGGAGGATGTCTTTCCCCTGTGTCACTGCGGCCCAGCGGTCGGACAGCGCCACCACCGGCGGGCGGGCCGTGTGATCGACGTCGATGCTGCACTCGGGGCTGAGCTCTAACTTCTCGACCTGGGGACTGGGCAACTCGGCCAGGGCCAGCGACACGAACATCATGGCGCCACCTCCACCGAGGCGAGGCGTCCGGGGGTAACAAAGGCCCACCGGACGAGCCCCGTCCGCCCGTCGAGCGCGGTGACGGTGCCGCCCTCGCGCTCCACCAGGAGCACGTCGCCGCCGTCGAGCACCACGTCGGCCTGGAGCCGCCGCCGTCGCCAGCGTTCGCCATTTCCGTCATAGGCCACGAGGTCGTCGCGGCGGAGGCTCGGCACGCCCGCGCGGTCGCGCTCCACCTCCACCCAGCCACCGTCGGCGAGGGCCAGCACGTCGGCGCCTCGCCGTCGCAAGGGGCCAAGCACCTTGCCGTTCTGGTCGAGCACCTCGTGCTGGCCGCCGGCCCGCTTCACCACCACGCGCAGCTCGCCGCCGAGGGCGGACAAGGTCTCGAGCGGGGCCGACCCCCGAGACACCACCTCGCCGGTGACCGGGTGCACCACGGTCCAGTCCACGTCCTTCTTGACGATCCAGCCCGGCCTGGGCGGATCGTGGGGGCTCGTCCGGGGCAGCTCGCGGGGTGCCATCCATGCCACGTCGCCGGAAACCCGGACACCTACCGTCTTGCTCCCCGCCGCCACCTTCCAGCGCACCGCCTCGTTGTCCGCCTCCCCGGGCTGTGGTCCCGGGTCGACGACGGGCCAGCGGTCCTGTGGGCCCACCCGGGTGTCGAGCGCCGCGCCGTAGCCGCGAAGCCGCCCGCCGTGGGCGAGCCAGGTGAGCGGCCCCCGCATCGCCACGTACATGCCCGGGCCGAAGAGCCGCGTGACCTTGAGCTTGTCGTCGAGCTCCATCCACGAGGCCTCGCGTTGCCAGAGCACCCGCCCGTCGCCCACCCGTTGTCGCTGGGCGCCGGGCACGGACTTGAGCACCTCGTCGCCGTTGACCGGGGCGCAGCCGTCCAGGCACCGGAAGCCGAGCGCCTCGACGGGCTCCGCTCGTGGGAGTCGTCCGAACCGGGTCTCGATCACCGCGCCGCGGTCCGACACGCGTCCCCAGCGCTCCTTCGTCTGCACCAGGAGTCCCGTCGCTTCCGCCTCGATCCACTCGATGCTGCCGGGGATGTCGATCTCCCAGTCGGCGGGCTCCGGCTTCACGCCCCAGGGACCGAGTCCGGCGGATACTCGCATGGCGAAGGCCTCGCCCTGGCCAAGCACCTGGTTTGCCGGGTCGACGATCATCGCCTGTCCGGCGGGCACCGCTGCGAGGCAGGCGGGCTCGGCGCCGGGGAGCAGCACCTGGTCGTGCTGCACGCCGACATTGAAACCGGTGTCGTTGACGTAGTCGACCTGGAGCGTGGTGCGCTCGGGCGTGCGTGCCTTCACGGTCACGAGCCGCGTCTTGCCAGTGGGCGGGGTGTAGCGGGACGAGGGTGCGAGGACTGGCACCGCGCAGGACGTTCCGGTGGGGACCGGACGCACCCAGGCCGGGGCGGCCACGGCGGCCGGCCAGGGTAGAGGCTCGCCGCGCGGACACTCCCGCGCCAACTTCGCGCGGAGGCCTGGGCCGAGTCCGGGTACGCGGTCGGCCATCGCCAGGGCCGCGGTCGGATCGGCGCAGGGCTGGCCGAGGGCGCCGATGGCGTCGAATGCGTCGAACTGTTCGCCGGCGTCGTTGGGTTTCCCCGCCTTCCAGGTGCCACCGAGGAGGCGCGTGCCGATCTGCGCGAGGGGGACGAGCTCGTCGCCGAACTTGGCCCAGCGCCGATCGACCATCGCGATGACCGAGCCGCTCGCCGGGTCGAGCACCAGCGCGCCCTCGCTGTCGATGGCCACGAAACGTGTGCCGACCGTCACCCGGGACGGGCGCCGGGGCGAGAATCGCTGCGTCGTCCACAGCGATTGCCCGCTGGCCACCGACCACGCGGTGATGGTCTTACTGTCCACCGTCACCAGCACGCGCCCGTCGGCGGAAACCCCGCTGGCGTCGGGGTGGACGGGGATGACCGCCCCGAGGCGACGGCCGCGCTGCACCACCTGGAGCCCGGTCGGCCCCTCGACCACGTCGGGCCTCGCCGCCTCGATGGCCTCGACGAGGCGGTCAGTGGTGGGGTCGTAGGCGCGGCCGAGCTCGTCGAGGAGCAGGGGCCCGTCGCGAGAGCCCGTCACGACGTGGAAGCCGGGGAGCGTGCCGAGGGCAGGCGTCGAGAAGAAGTAGGGCCGGGCGGCGGCCAACGCCACCAGCCGGTCGCCGTCAAAGGCGAGCGAGGAAACGCCGTCGTCGAGCCGGGTGGCCGCCACCGGGGCGCAGACGGTCACGTCGACTAGCAGCAGGCTGTTGCCCCGGGCCCCCGCTGCCCAGCGGCCGTCCGCGCTCAGCGTCGCGACGGAGGGCTGCGCGTCGAAGGCACAGCGATCGTCGATGACCCAGCGTGTAGCGGCCTGCAGCGGGTGCGTTGGCCGATGAAACTGGGCCCCCACCTCCACCGCCGTGGCCACGCCGTCCGACAGGCGCAAGGTGGCTCGGTAGCCGTCGTGTTCCACCACGAGGTCGGCAGCGAAGGCGAGGGTGGCGAGGAGCACGCGGGCACCTATCGGGCCGGGATAGGCTGTGCGCATGTGGTGGCTCCTCGCGTGCGCTGAACTCCCTGCGGGCATCGGCCTCCCTGCGATGCCAAAGGCGGAGCTTGGCGACTGCACCGCCGCGAGCGACGGCGTCCACGACTTCCTTTTCTGTGTCGACGGCGCCACCTGGGCCGAGGCCCAGGCCGACTGCGCGGGCTTCGGCTACCACCTGGCCGACGTCGACGACGCGAGCGAGAACGACTGGATCTGGGCCCAGGCCCAGTTGGTGGACAGCGGGGCCAACTGGTGGATGGGGCTGACAGACGCCGCGAGCGAGGGCAGCTACCAGTGGGACGGCGGCAGCGACAGTCCCTACACCAACTGGCGCGCGGGAGAGCCCAACGACTTCGGTGGCAACGAGGACTGCACATGGTACGCCTACACCGGATCGGGCGGCTGGAACGACAAGGACTGCGCCGCGAGTGGCAGCTTCATTTGCGAGACCGGCTGCACCACCTACGAGCGCTACATCGACGGCGATGGCGACGGCTACGGCGGCGACAGCGTGCGTGCCTGTGCCACGGAGAGCCCGTACATCGACGTGCCTGGGGACTGCGACGACACCAGCACGAGTGTCAGCCCGGCCGCGACCGAGAGCTGCAACGACCTCGACGACGATTGTGACGCGCTGGTGGACGACGAAGATCCTGGCGTCGATCCGAGTGGATTCACCACATTCTACGCGGATAGCGACGGCGACGGCTACGCCGGGAGCACGAGCACCGTGGCGGCCTGCACGCAACCCGCCGGCGCGAGTGTCACGGCAAGCGACTGCGACGACACCGACGCGAGCGCCTATCCGGGCGCCGCGGAGCTGGCCGACACCACCGACAGTGACTGCGACGGGTCCACGTCCGATCTCGACGCGGACGGCGACGGTGTCGACGCCGCCTCAGTGGGTGGGGCAGACTGCAATGACAGCGATGCCGAGGCCCTCCCCGGCGCGGCCGAGCGCTGCAACGCCGCCGACGACGATTGCGACGGCGCGCTCGACAACGGGGCGGACTGTCCCGGCACGGTGGCCGAGTACGACGATCATCTGTATTTTTTCGTGGGGAGCACCGCGAGCTGGGAAAGCGCGCAGTCCTCCTGTGCCGAGCGGGGTTACCACCTGCTCGATCTCGACGACGCCAGCGAGGAGGCGTGGGCCTGGGACCTCGCGGAAAGCGTCAACAGCGCGAGCGCCTGGTGGATTGGCTTCAACGACCGCGACAGCGAGGGCAGCTTCGCGTGGGACGGCGGCGCGTCGTCCACCTTTAGCGACTGGCGAGCGGGCGAGCCCAACGACTACGGGGGCAACGAGGACTGCGCCGCGATGGCCGACGACGGCGCGGGCGCGTGGAACGACAAGGACTGTGCCACGGCATATGCCTACGCCTGCGAGTTGGGCTGCGAGAAGCTCACATGGTACGCCGACAGCGACGGTGACGGCTTCGCCGGGAGCGAGTCCGTCCGGTCCTGCGAGCCGCCGAGCGGCTACCTGTCCACCGCCGACGATTGCGACGACCTCGACGCGGCGGTGTTTCCCGGCGCGTCCGAATCCTGCAACGAGGCCGATGACGATTGTGACGGGTCGATCGACGAGGACGCGGTCGACGAGCCGCTCTGGTACCTCGACGCCGATGGCGACGGATACGGCGGCGACGTGGCGGTGCTGGCCTGTGCCGCACCCGAGGGACACGTCGACAATGGCGAGGACTGCGACGACGCCGATGCGGACGTGCACCCGGGTGCCACCCAGCTCGACGATGGCCTCGACAGCGACTGCGACGGCGCCGCCGAGCCCCACGACACCGACGGTGACGGCCTCGATGATGCCGACGAGCGCGCCCTGGGCACGGGCGTCGAGGATCCCGACAGCGACAACGATAGCCTGCTCGACGGCGCCGAGGACGCACGAGACAGCGACGACGACGGCGACATCGACCCGCTCGACACCGACGACGACGGCGACGGGCTCACCACCTTCAGCGAGGTCGGCGACCCATCGAACCCGGATGATACCGATCGCGATGCCACGCCCGACCACCTCGACCTCGACAGCGACGACGACGGCTTCCCTGACCAGATCGAGGGCGGTCGCGACACCGACAATGACGGGGTGCCGAACAACGAGGACGACGACGACGACGGCGACGGGCTCCTCTCGGTGGACGAGGGCGAGGCCGACGACGACGGCGACGGGGTGCCGGCGTACCTGGATCGTGACGCGGACGGTGACGGCTGCGTCGATGGCGAGAGCTGCGACTCCGAAGGCGAACCGGTGGATAGCGTGGGCGACAGTGGCGCGCGGTCGCCGGGTGACGAGCCCTGTGGTTGCGAGGGGGGAGCTGGGGTCTTGCTCGTCTCTGCCGGGTTGCTGCGGCGCCGTCAGGCCCGCTGACGGGTGGCCACCAGCCCCGCGGTTCCAAGGCCGGCGAGGAGCGCGCTGGTGGCGAAGGCGATGGCGGGGCTGGCGTGGTCCCAGAGCCAGCCGAAAGACGCGGACGCCGGGAGCGCCATGATGCCCACCACCATGTGGTAGGCCCCGAAGGCGGCGCCCCGGGCGTCCGGGCGAGACTCGGCGGCCACGAGGGCTTTCTCCGCCCCTTCGGAGAGCCCGGCGTAGAGCCCCCAGGCGAGGAAAAGGCCGAGGAGCGCCACGATGGCTTGCGGTTCCGCGGCGTAGGCACGAGTGGCGCTACCCTCCGTTGCGGCGGCGGCGCTGGCGAATACGGTGTCCCAGCGGAGCGCGGCGAAGGCGAAGCCTGTGAACACGGCGGCGTGGGTTGACCAGCCGGCGACGACCAGTCCCGCCGGGCCCACCCAGCGTCCGGCGGCGGCGGCCGCGAACGAGGACAGGGTCTTCACCACGTGCAGCCCCGCCCAGAGCGCCGGGATCGCCCAGAGGGGGAGGAATCGTCCCGCGAACAAGAGCAGGAATAGCTCGCTCGCCATCCCGAGCCGCGACACGGCGACGAGCACCAGGAGCCATCGCAGGTCGGCCGTGAGGGGCACGCTGGGGCCGGGCGGCGCGGGGCGAGGGCTGTCGGTGCCCCGCGTGGCCACGATGGCGGCGATCACCACCAGCACCCCGGGGATCGCGCTCCACAGGAAGATCTCCGCGGCGCCGAGGCCGAGGCTGTGCACCGCCCAGGCGGCGGCGGCCGCGCCCGCGATCGTGCCCGCGTGGTCGAGGGCCCGGTGGATGGAGAAGGCCGCCGCGCGTGATTCGACGGGGGTGGCGTGCGCGATGACGGCGTCGCGTGGGGCGGTTCGGAGGCCCTTGCCCACGCGATCCCCGAGCCGCAGGAGGAGCAGGCCGAGGGGGGTGGCCACCAGCCCCATCAGCGGGCGGAGGGCGTTGGAGAGCGTGTAGCCGCTCACGACGAAGGCCGTGTGTTGCCCCGTCCGGTCGGCGATGCGGCCGCCCCAGAGCTTCAGCAGGCTCGCGACGAGCGAGGCCGCGCCCTCGATGAGCCCGAGCGTGGCCGCCGAGCCGCCGAGCGCGCCGGTGACCAGGGCCGGGATGAGCGGCAAGACCATCTCGCTGGCCGCGTCGTTGAGGAAGCTCACCAGGCCAAGCCACCAGACTGCGGCAGGGATCCGGGGGCGCATCGTGAGCAGCTAACGCGGGGCCCTGCGGGGGCGGAGTATTGACGTGTCCAGAGCTAAGTCTTAACCCTTAACCTCCGACACCTTTCACGTGGGAGATCACGACGCGCTCGCCGTCCTTGGCCTCGACGTTCTCGGTACGAACGTACGACCACTCCCCGGGGTCGGTGGTCTCGCCGAGCGCGACCGTCACCACGTGGGGGCCCACGGCGAGCGGGAGGGTGACGATGGCGATGGAGTTGCCGTCGCCCCAGAGGCCGCGCGGGGCGTAGGGGGCCTCGTGCGTCACGGCGCCGTCGACCGTCACCCGGAGACGCACGGGCGCCCGACCGCGGTCACACACCTCGTCGCGACGCATGTGGGGCGGCAGCGCCGCCTTCTCGGCCTCGCTGAGTTTGCGACAGCCTCCCTTCGCCCCGCTGTGCTTGAAGGCCACCACCAGCTCCGGCTCGGCGGGACGCGGACTCGCGTAGGGCAGCACACTGCCCGCCAGGACGAGGGCGCCCGCCACGATCGACACGACGGCGGCGCCAAGCCAGGGCTTGCGCCTCGGCGGGAGCGCGGCGAGGTCGACGCGAGCGCCCGGGGGTGCCTCCAGCAGCCGCACCGGAACCCCGGTCTTGTCGGGCCGGACAGACGGCTCGCGGGTGCCCCCCATCCGCGCCTCGGCCCAGGTGGCGCCCTCGCGGTAACGACAGGCCTCCGGGCCGCAGCTCATCACGGTGACACTCGCGGCGCCGTGCTTGGCCGCGCGTTCCACCGTGTAGGCGTGCACCCAGCCGGCGCAGGGGACGACGAGCACCTTCCAGCCGGGGAGCTCAGGTGCCGTGCCCGTGGTGGGGTTGACCGTGAGACGGCGAGCGGCGGACTCGGCGCAGGCGAGGAGCACCGGCGCGCTCCGGGCACCGGCGAGCCACTCGTCCACCTGGTGACGCGCCTGTAGCACCGGGAACCAGTCCAGGCCGATGCCGGCGCTGTTGCAGGAACCCGCGCAGACCCCGCAGCCCACGCACGCGGACGTGTCGATCTGCGCGAGTTGTTTGCCGCCCTCGGGCCGGTCGACCATCTTGATCGCGTCGTAGGGACAGTCCTTGGCGCAGCTGGTGCAGCCGTCGCAACGGCCGGGCTCCACGCGAGCCACGCGCGCGCGGCCGCGGCCCAGCAGCCAGGGCAAGGGGAGGACCAGGGCGCCCACGCCGAGCGCCGCGCCCCAGAGCGCCGCCGCCGGGAGCCGGTCGGTGAGCCAGAGCGGCAAGAGATACCAGCCGTCGATGGCCATGTCGCCCGGCAAGACCGCCATTTTGGCCCCGGCGGCGAGGTCGGCTGGTACGAGGATGGAGATCACCGACATGGCCACGAGCACGATGATCGACATCGGTCGATCAGGGAGAAAACGGCTGCGGGCCACGCGGGCCACGTGCAGCCAGAGCGCGATGGCCATCGCCAAGGGCAGGAGCATGTGAACGAAGAAGACGACGAAGAACAAGAGCGTGTTGAGCGCGTCGTCGGTGAGGAAGCTCCGCGAGAGCGGGTCGGCCACGATGGGCAGCGCGTCGATGAAACGCGCGGTGCCGAGCGCCACCTGCCGCGCCCGCTCGTCCCAGAGTAGCCAGTAGCCGAGCCAGCCGACGACCCAGAGCATCCCAACCAGGACGATGCCGGTCACCCACGCCAGCCAGCGCGCGCCGGTGAAACGCCGCGCCGTCGTCAGGCGGAGCGCATGCAGGGCGGTGAAGGCCACGCAGGCGTCGGAGCTGTAGCGATGCAGCGCCCGGAGAAAACCCGCGAGTCCGGTCATGGCGAGCACGCTGTCGCGCGCGCCGTGCACGCTGGGCGTGTACCAGAAAAGGAGCAGCACACCGCTGACCAGCGCCACGATCAGGGCGTGAACCGCGATGGCGCCGGACTGGGTGACGGGGTTGTACTCGGCCGGGAGCCAGCGACCGCAGGCGGACTCGAGCCAGAGGAGGGGTCGCTCGAGGAAACGGAAACAGGCCTCGCCGCGCACGGGCGTGTCCACCTGGGGCGGGACAGCCGGTCCGGGATGGGGCGCGCCCATCACTCCGCCACGAGCAAGCGGAGCGAGGCGGCCAGCCAGCGGGTTTGTCTTTCGCCCAGCGTGAATCGGTAGGCGATGAAGCCCGCGCGGTCGATGACGAGGAAGAGGTTGGCGTGGTCGATCACACCGGTGACGGGGTCGCGGGTGCGGGTGATGCCGAGACGGTCGAGCTGGGTTTCCATGACGGGGGGACTGCCGGTGAGCAGCCGGAAAGTGGGAAGCGACACGTCCTGTGCCGCCGCGAGCCGGGCGAGCACCTCGGGACGGTCGCGATTGGGGTCGAGCGTGAGGCCCACCACTCGGACGTGCTCGAGTTCGGAGGGCGAGAGTTCCCCGAGCGCCGCCTTGCCCTGCGCGAAGAGCGTGGGACACGTGAACCCGCAGGAGGCGTAGACGGCGGTGACCACCACCACCTCGCCCCGCAGCTCGCGAAGCGCGAAGGCCTGTCCCGCGTGGTCGATGCCCTCGATGTCCGGCGCGGGAATCTGGGTGCGCAGGGCCTCGGCGGGGAAGGGCAGCTCGGCGTCGCGCCCGGGCGCCAGTCGGATGTCCGCCAGCGCCACTGTGGACGCAGAGACCAACCCGAGGCCGCCGAGCGCCCAGGGCAGGGCCGCGCGCCAGCTCACCCGGCGGAGGAGGTCCCACCAGACCCCTGCGACGATCCCGCCGAGGAGCACCGGCTGGGAGAGGAAGATGAACACCTGCGTGGTGTCCATCTCCCCGGTGGCCGGGTTGTAGCCAAAGCACCAGGTGCGGAAGTCCTCGGCGAACTGCCCAGTCACCCCTCCTGTGCTCGGCCAGAAGAGCATCGCCGTGGCCGCGAGGCCCGTCACCGCGCAGGTGCTGAGGGCCAGGACCGGGAACCGCCAGGTGGCGAAGAACCGGTCCAACGCGGCCAGCGGCGTGCCGCTCATGGTCCCATCCTACCGGACGTGCCAGGTGTCGGCGAGGGCCTTCCAGTTGGCGAAGTAGTACACCGCGAAGCTCGCCAACAGCACCAGCACGAGGGTCATCGTGCCGGGGGTGTGGTGGTCGTCGACGTTGTGCTCCTCGCGGATGAGGTCAGCTACCTTCTTGTCGTTGGACATGGGAACCTCCTACCAGGCCGTCATGGCGCGGCCGGCGTTGGACTTGCCGAAGAACACGGCGGACACCACCAGCAAGATGAACATCAAGAGGCCGACGAAGGCGATGGTGCCGCCCACGCCCACCAGCCCGAGCCAGAGGTGCGCGCTGGCGTCGAAGCCGGCAGACACCTGGGCACCGGCGAACTCCACGTCCCAGTGGCGCCGGGGCACGCCGTAGGAACCGGCAAAGGTCATCGCCACCGCCATCAGCACGATGCCCACCGCGAAGACGTAGGGCTGGATGCGACACAGCATCCGGCCGTAGAACTCCTTCTGGAAGAGCAGGGGCACCACGTAGTAGGTGAGGCCCATGAACGCGAGGGTGGTGCCACCCACCACCGTCGTGTGGAAGTGGCCGGGGATGCGCAGGGTGTTGTGCGCGATGATGTTGATCTGCTGCGTGCCGAGTGTGACGCCGGTGATGCCACCGAGGAAGCCGAAGATCACCAGCGACATGAAGAAGGCGGAAAAGCCGGGGTTGGCCCAGGGCGCGGCGAAGAGCCAGCCGAAGAGTCCGTTCTTGTGACCCTTCTTCCGCATCGCCACTTCCACCGAGGCCGGCACGGTGAAGCCGTGGATCATCGAGGCGAGCACGGCAAGGTACATCGCGTAGCTCGTGTTCCAGATCTTCCAGCCGGCACCGACGCCGGGGTCGACCAGCAAGTGATGCGCCGACGCGATGTTGATGAAGAGCACGTAGAGCACGAAGGCGCCGCGACACACGGCCTGGTTGAGCGGCTTCGCGCCGGTGGTGATGGTGGCGAGGAGGTACCACACGCTGACCATCGCGCAGACATTGACCTGCTGCGACTGGTGGCCGAGACCCCACCAGATGAGGCGGTACCACGCGGCGTCGATGGTCTCGAGGATGCCCATCGACCAGAGGAAGGTGGGGATCATCACAATCGCGCCGTGGAGCAGCGTGACCACCGCGATGATGGCCGCCGCCGTGGCACCGAACACCACCAGCGGCACCGAGCCGTTGTAGGTGCGGTCGCGCTTGGCAACGTAGAGCGTCGCAAAGAAGTTGCCGACGCCGGTGAGGGTGCCGGTCGCGACGAGGATGATGCCCAGGTAGAAGAGCGGGTGACCCTTCAGTGGCACGTACGACGTCATCAAGACGTCGCTGTTCCCGGTGAGGATCATCGCGTTGACCATCAACGCGCCCACCAGCATCTGGCCGAAGCTCGCCCAGGCCACCCCCTTGCTCGCGAGCCGCGAGTTGAGGAGGCTGGTGGCGGTGAAGTAGAGGATCGCGACCTCCAGGAACAGGATCCAGAAGATCAGCATGTTCAGGCCGTGCAGCGTCAGGATCCGGTAGTACCACTCGGCGCTGAGCAGGTGGATCGTCGGCGCGCGGGTGAGCGCGAGCAGGATCGATGCCACGCCGCCCACGAGCAGGAACACCACCGCCATGACGGCGTTGATGCGGATGAACCACTGGGCGTTGAGGCAGACAGGGAGACCGGTCGTGTCACACGAGCGGAGCTCGCCGGGACGGTGATTCCCGGTGGCAAAACCCGTGGCTTCGGCGGCCCCCGAGAGGGGGAGGGTTGTGGACATGGGTGGCTCCTAGGGTTCGACGATGACGCGGCCGGTCATCAAGTGGTGGCCAATGCCGCAGAACTCGTTGCAGATGATGGTGAACGAGCCGGACGAGGTGGGGGTGAGGGTGAGGACGTGGTCGTAGCCAGGCAACACCTGGAAGTTCATGTTCATCGGCTGCAGCGAGAAACCATGCTGCAAGTCGAGCGCGGAGAGGTGGAGCCGGTAGCTCTGCCCCTCTTTGAGCTTCAGGATCGGGTACCAGCGCCACATCTGGGCCAAGAGGTAGGCGTCGCCGCCGGGCGCCGGCTGGACGATGGGCACGCCGTTTTCTTCGCCGACCTTGTTGGACGCCACGAAGGCCTCCACGCGCTCGGAGAACTTCGCCGGCTCGACCGCGTAGGCCTCGCCGGTGCTGTTCTGCTTGCCGCGAAGATGCCAGTACGGCATCGCGACCGACAGGACAACGCACCACGCGAGGGCGAGTCCGATCCAGGTGCGCTCACCACCGGACGGGGCCTTGAACCAGTCTGCCGCAGGAACGTGAATGCTCATGGGGCCTCCTTACGGCAACGCGGCCGGTGGAACGTTCATGATTTCGATCCAGCCCCATGCCGTGTAGGATACGAAAGGGACGAGAACGCCAAGCGCCAGCAACAACCAGGGGTTGTCCATCAGGCGTTGGATTGGGTGTGGGTCATGGGCCACGATTGCCTCCGGGGTTCAGGCGTGGGAAGAGGGTCCGCCGAGCGCCAGCGACGCACGACGAGGCCGAGGAAGAGAAGGCCGCCGACCACCGCCACGAGGCCACCGAGCCCCATGACCGCGAGGCCGAGTGTTTCCATGGTGCCGCGGGCCGCTTGCTCGGCGCCGTACACCTTGCGGGCGGTGCCGTGGGCCCCGGCGAGGGCGAAACCGAGCGCGAAGACGAACTGGCCAGCACCGAAGACGGTCGGCTGCCAGCGGGCCACCCAGGAGGGCGAGGCAGCGCCGAGGCCGGCGCGTGCCATCAGAAGCGGCGTGAGCGCCATGAACGCGGCGGTGACCGCGCCAATGCTCGCGTGGTAGTGCGCGGGGATGACGGTGTTGGAGCCGCGGATGAGCGCGCCCAGGACGAAGCCGAACACGGTGAGAACGGCCGAGATGGCGAAACCGGCGATGCGCGGGTCGCGCAGGCTGGAGCGGCGCGCCGCCCACGCACAGCTCACGAGGAAGAAGCTGACGACAGGGAAGATGCCCCAGCGCATGAGCTGCGTGAAGCCCAGGTAGTAGGTGCTCGAGTTGAGGCCGGCCACCGGGAGCATCGGCGCGAGCATCCAGGGCGCGAGCAGGAGCGCGAAGCCGATGGCGGCGCGGCCGCGCGACATCACCGGGCGCCCGGTGGCGTCTTCCACGAGCAAGAGCCACGCGGCGACCATGGCGGTCTCGCTGGCGAGCTGGAGCACGTGGCCGCCGCCCCACATCAAGAGCTCGAAGCTCGTCGTGCCCGGCACGCCTTGCGGGCGACCGAGCCAGCTGTTGGCGAAGGTGAGCGCGGCGAGGATGAGCGCGAGGCCGGCGGCACGGAGGCCGGGCGCGGCGGCGCCGCCCGGCGAGTTTTCCCAGATGCGGCCATCGAGGAGCGCCAGCACCACGCCGAGGCCGAAGATGGCGAGGCCGCCGCCGAACCAGGGATGGTCGATCACCGGCACGTAGTTGGACATCACCGCCTCGGAGCCGGGGGCGAGGGCGGCGAGGCCCATCGCTCCGAGGCCGAGGACAGACACCCAGACCGCGCCGCTGGTCCACCGGCCGCTCTGCCCCCTGCCGGGCAGGAGGAAGGTCATCGCCGCGATGAAGGAGACGAACCACGCGACGAGCGCGAGATCGACGTGGACCACGAGGCAGCGGCGGAAGAAGTCGGGGTCTGTCACCCAGCGGTCGAAGGGGGGCATGCGCGCAAAGACGAGGAGCACCGCGACGGCGCCGGCGGCGATGAGCACGCCGATCGCCAGCCCGAGCCACGACCGGAGGCCGCGAGATTCGAGGGGATCGAGCACCGCCGGGGAGGGCAGCATGTGGGGCTCCGGGCTAGTCAATGGATGTGTACATCGGTTGAGAGAACGTCGAAATCCGTCAGACGACCGATGCCGCATCGGTCGACGCCTGGGCACATTGGTCCGACCATGATCCTCCCGCAGACCGCCGAGTACGCTCTCCGCGCCATGGCCTGCCTCGCGGCTCTGCCTCCGGGTGAGGGGGTGCGAGCGGTCGATCTGTCCGTCCAGTCCGGCGTGCCGGCCGCTTACCTGTCGAAGATCCTCAGGCGCCTGGTGATCGCGGGGCTACTGGTCTCGAAGAAGGGGCACCACGGCGGCTTCGCGCTCGCGCGCCCCCCTCGCCGCATTCACTTCGCGGAGATCCTCGCCGCGGCCGACGCCGGGCCCCACGTGGGCCGCTGCGCCTTTGGCTGGGAAGAGTGCGACCCCGAGGCGCCCTGCCCGCTTCACCCCACGTGGAGCAAGCTCCAGGCGAGCTTCGGCGAGTGGGCCCAGCACAGCACGCTCGCGGACATCGACCTCGCGAACTTTGACTTGTCGATGACGGGGCGGCGGGGGGAGGCGGGGTAGCTCGTTGCGAGCAGCGGCCACCCTCGGGCTGATGAGCACCACATGATCATGGCAAGAACATGCACTATTCAATATTGTGTCGCGAACCGCTTGCGCCCGGCGCATCGCCCGGCTAACGAAACGGCGGGAGACAATAACCTGACTCGCTGCTCGCTGCCCCAGCTGGATGTGGGAACGACTGGGAGGCGCTCGGGACCTTCCCCTCTAGGGAGGCAGCGTTTTGCGAGGCCGTTGAGGCGAGCGGGACGTCGGGGACGTACCCCGGGGCGCGAATGGGGCACGACGTCGCCATCGTCAGTGCTGGTACGCAGGCGGGGAGCGAGAACGTCTACCGCTTCGCCGCTGCGGGTGCGCCCGGAGCCGAGTACGGGCAGGGGATCGGCGTGGTGGAGATCGTCGAGGCTGACGTCAGCACAGGTGAGCTCGACGTGCCCTCCACGATGAACCAGAGGCTCTTTCCGCCCGCCATGGCCAACTCGGCAGACTTTGGGTGGGCGCTCCAGGCCGCCGACGTGCGTGAGTGTTTTCACGGGACGAGCGCCACGCTCTGGGACGCTTGCGGCGAGGAGCTGCTGGTGGGAAACCCGGACTGGAGCGCAACCCCGGGGTCGGTGGCCTGGTTCCACATTGCCGCCGACGGGTTCGGCACCTTCATCCCTGGCGGCACGATCACCCCTCCGGGTGCCTACCCTGCGGGCGCTCGATTCGGGTACGCGCTCGCCAGCTGGGTCCCTTACCTCGACCGAACGGCACCCTGGATGGCCTCACCCAACTACCCGTCGTGGATTGCCGTGGGGGCGCCCTCCATCGATCGCGTCGCGATCTACTCGGTCACCGCCACGGCAACTTCGCCGTTCACCTTCGTCCAGGACGTGATCGCGCCGATCGCGGGTGGACGGTTCGGTGCCGCCCTCGCGGCCGGGGACTTCACGGGGGACGGCATCGGCGATCTGGCTGTCGGAGCACCCCAGCAGGCTGGCACAAATGTTGGCGGTCGTGTGTACGTGTACGCGGGCACCGGAGGCTCGCCCCCTCTGGCGGCCACGCCTCGCACCCTCTCCGGCGCACAACTCTACCCGGGGGGCACGGTCACTCAGGATGACGGTTATGGCACCTCGCTCGCCGCCGGGTCCTTCTTCCCTGTGCTGACGCGCGACGCCCTCGTCGTCGGCGCGCCCGCCTACGATGTGACGAACAGCTCGAGCATCGTCCGCGCCGACGGCGGCGGCGCCTGCGCCGTGCTCTTCGACCCTTGCACGGGATCGACCTGCGTGCCGAGGGTCGCGGAAGCCAACTGTAGCGAGAACCCCTACAAGGACTCGAGGAACATCACGAACGAGGAGTTCGGCGCGGCGGTGGCTGTCACTGACTTGCTCGCGACGGACAGCCTGAACCAGTATCGCACAGACCAGGCAAAGATCGAGGAGATCGTCGTGGGCGTGCCGGGGTATGACGGGGACCGAGGCGAGGTTCTCGCGTTCTTGCCCTCGGATCACGGACCGCGATGGCTCGACCTTGCGGCACAGGTCCGCGAGTATCCGGGCTCGGTGGCCGGCGCGCGATTCGGCGCCGCGGTCGATGGCGGCTACGTCCAGGAGCGCCGGTGGGGTGACGTGCTCGTCGGCGCCCCGGACGACGCGAGCAAGGGGACCGCCGATGGCGCAGTGAGTCTCACGCTTGCCACGACTGTCGCCACCTGCACCGACATCGAGGGCGTGTGGGAAACGACGGACAGCCGGGGCAACGCGCGCTCCGTGTCGATCACGGTGGGCAACGGCAAGACCAGGATCATCATGGTGGACACCTACATCGGGGTGATGAGGGACAACTACGGAGCCAGTACTGGTGATGTCTGCGGATCCGACACGTGGGATCCCAACGGGCTGAGCGGGGAGTTCTCGCTCGGCGCGGGGTTCGAGATCGAGCTGCCGTCGGAGTGGGTGTGTGGCATCACACCCCAGTCGTGGAGTGGGATCGACGCGGAGCCGCTCCTGCGGGAGATTGCGGCCGGCGGAATCGAGGACGAAACCGCACGGACAGTCGCTGATGGCGCGATCACCCTCTTCATCGGCTTCAACGGAGCCCAGGAGATGGATGTCGAGATCGCGCTGGACACCACCACCAGTCCACCGCAACTCGAACTCGCCCTTGACCTCAACGCAATGAGTTGGGCGGAGATTGCGACGGTTGCCGGTGGATCCTGGAATGAGGAGTGCCGACCCGAGCGGCTGCCCTGGACCTTCGAGCAGAACGGAGGTTCCTGTGAGGACTAGGGTTCCGTGGGCTCTGGCTGCCCTGCTGACGTTGGCAGCCTGTGACGGAGGGGGATCCGAGTCGGCGCCGGACACGGCCGACTCCGCGTCGTGCGAGCACTTCATGGGCTTCGAGACCTTCTACGCGAGCTGGCGGGTGGAGGCCTGTGACTTTTTCATGAGCTGCGACGCGGAGCTCTTCTCCTCCCGCGAGGAGTGCGAGGCGTACGCCGATGACCAGATCGCCGACGTCCGGGCGGGCGAGGAGTGCGTCGACGAGTGCCGCACCTACGACGCGTTGGTTGCCGCTCAGTCGCTGGGGGAGTGCGGGGACGACTCCAGCCAGATCCTCGACGCCGGCGCCGGCATTCCCCACTGTGACGAGTGACCAGGCCTGGGCCCCTCTGGTCGGCGCCAGGCTTGCCTGGGTAGCGGGACTCTGTGCGGCGCACGCTTGCGTCGAGGACTCCAGGGCAGTTCCGGACTCCGCCGTATGCGAGAACTTCATGGACTTCGAAACCTTCTACGCGAGCTGGAAGGTGGAAGCCTGCGATTTCTTCCTGAGCTGCGACACCCAACTCTTTGCGTCTCGCGAGGAGTGCGAGGCGTGGTCCGATGACCAGGTGGCCGACATTCGCGCGGGCGAGGAGTGCGTGGACGAGTGCCGCACTTACGACGCATTGGTGGCCGCGCAGTCTCTGGGCGAGTGCGGCGACGACTCGAGTCAAGCGACCGACGCTGGGGCTGGAATTCCCCACTGCGAATGACCACGCGCTCACCGCCGGTCAGTTCCGGCGGTCACCCCGCGTCCAGCCAGCTGCAGGCAGGCCGCGAGAGGAAGTCCTCGAGTGCAACGCCGCCCGGTCCCACGAGGAGCGTGTGCGCCCGGGGGAAGCTCGCCAGGAACCTATCGAGCCCGCGGGCCCGGCCGCCGGGAGCCGTCTTCACCTCGATGGCCGTCGCCCGCGTGGCGGTGTGCACGACGAAGTCGACCTCGTCGTGGCCCTCGCGCCACCACGACCCTCGCACGCCATCGGGCGCGGCCGTGTTCAAGAGGTGCGCGCCCACGCAGCTCTCGACGAGGTGCCCCCAGGCTTCTGTCCCCGTCGGGATCGTCCCCACGCCCGCGCGGCTGGTCACCAGAGCGGTGTTGAGCACCGCGAGCTTCGGGCTCGAACCCCGCTGACGCACCACCTCGCCCGCGTACTTCTGGAGCCCCGCCACGAGGCCAGCGCCCTCGAGGAGCGCCAGGTAGTGCGCCAGCGTGGTGGCGTTGCCCGCGTCCTGAAGCTGCCCGAGCATCTTGGTGTAGCTCAGCTCCCGCCCTGAGTACGCGCAGGCGAGATCGAAGAGCTGGCGAAGCAGGGCCGGCTTGTCGACCCGGCTCATCAACAACACGTCCCGCGAGAGCGTGGTCTCCACCAGCGCGTCGCGCACGTAGGCGGCCCAGCGCTCGGGGTCGGACACCAGCGCGGCGGCACCCGGGTAGCCGCCGAAGCGCACGTAGCGCTCGATGTCCCAGTCGAAGGCCTCGCGCATCTCCGTGTAGCTCCAGTGCGGCGCGCGGATGAGCTCGAAACGACCGGCGAGGCTCTCCGTGAGCCCACGCTGGACCAGCAGCGGCGAGGATCCGAGAACGACGACCTTCGTGTCGCGACCGTGCCGAGTGTCGTCGTCCCAGCGAGACTTGATGGCCTCGGACCACCCGGGGGCCTTCTGCACCTCGTCGAGGATGAGCACGTGGCCCGCGCCGGCAGCTCGGCCGACGGCGTGGGCGGTGTCCCATTGCTGCTCGATCCACGCGGCGCCGGGCGGGGCAGGTCCATCGGCAGAGGCATAGTGCACGGGCAACCCGGTGGCCTCGGCCGCCTGCCGGGCGATGGTGGTCTTCCCCACCTGGCGGGGTCCTGCGACGATCTGGATGAACTTCCTCGGTTCCAGCAGGCGACAGCGGAGCGTCTCGACTTGTGCTCGGAACATTGAGTAACTTTACTCAGTGTATTGAGTAAATCAAGACTATCTCTGAATACTCATGGATGAACCGCCCCCTCGCTGTACCCCGGGGGTTCCACCTGGATGGTGCTGTGGTCGATGTCGAAGCGCTCGCGCAACAGGCCGGCCACGCGGCCGAGCACCTCGGCGTGCGAAGCGCCGTCGCTCGCGACGACATGCCCGCTCATGGCCACCACCCCGCTGGTGAGCGTCCACACGTGGACGTCGTGCACGGCGCTGACCCCGTCGACGGCTAGCATCGCGCTGCGCAAGGCGGCGATGTCCACGTGGGACGGCGCTGCCTCCATGAGCACGTCGACCGCCTCGCCGAGCAGGTTCCACGCGGATCGTAGCACCAGCCCGGCGATAATGACACTCGCCGCCGGGTCGGCCCAGGCCCAGCCCTTCCACCACACCAGCGCCCCCGCGATGATGGCGCCGGCGCTCCCAAGCGAATCTGACACGAGGTGCAGCCAGGCTGCGCGGACGTTGAGCCCGCTCCGGTCGGCGCCGTGGAGGATGCCGAGGCCGGCGAGGTTGACCAGCAAGCCCCCCGCCGCGATCGCCATCATCGCGCCGCCGCTCGGCACCGCCACCGCGCCCCAGCGCTGGTAGGCTTCCCAGAGCACCCCGGCGGCGATCGCCAGGAGCGCCGCGCCGTTGGCCACGGCCGCGAGCACCTCGGCGCGGTGGTAGCCGTAGGTGCGCCGGGCGTCGGGAGGAAGGCGCGCCATCCGCAGCGCGAAGAGCGTGAGCGCGAGCGCAGCGGCGTCGGACAGCATGTGGCCCGCGTCGGCGACCAGCGCCAGCGAGCCCACCATCCAGCCACCGACGGCCTCCACGCCCATGTAGGAGAGCCCCAGCAGGAGCGTGGCGAAGAGCCTTCGCTCGTTGGCGTTGCCACCCCCGTGTCCATGACCGTGCCCGTGATCGTGGCCGTGATCGTGCGCCGGGCGAGGCGCCTGCTCGCGGGCGTGGCCGTGGTCGTGCCCGTGGTCGTGCATCGCGCCCGTGCCTTATCGTCCGCCATCCCCCGTGCACGGTGCTATCCTCCGCCGTCGTGCGCTACCCCCTTCTCGCCCTGCTCGTTGCGTGTTCTTCAACCGAGGGCACCGAGGCCCCGCCCACGCTGGAGTCGCAGACCCTGGTGGCGCTCCAGCAGTTCTACGAGGACGATGCCGCCGAGCAGGTCGACACCCTCGTGACGCTCCTGAACGAGGAGGTCGGCGAGGAGCCGGTGGGCTTCTACTTCGACGCGCTCGAGGCGAGCGACGTGGAGATGTTCGAGCACTCCGACGAGGCCATCTGGGCGCACACCGCCGGCTGCGGGGTGCTCGCCTATGTGCGCGGCGACGTGGCCGACTACGCTGGGGTGGTGGCCGAGTCCGACCAGAGCTTTGCCGACCCGAGCTACGCGGTGTGGTCGCGCGAAATCACGGGGGGCAGCGAGGATGCGTTCCTCGGCGGCGGCGAACTCGACACCTGGAACCACATCGAGAAGGCCGGCTTCGGCTTCGACGTGGCCTACGACATGGACAAGGACTTCCGCTGGTTTGGCGACACTCTGGCGATGATCAGCCTGGTCCCCGAGGGACACCTGCCCACCGATGCCCTCGACACCCAGCTCGTCGTCGGCTTCACCATCGAGCTGTGGTTCGAGCACGACGGCCAGATGGTCTGGTACAACGGCTCCTGGACGGAGATCGAGAGCCCGCTCGACGAGGATGGCGTCGACATCGAGTGGTGGCTCGACCAGCTCATCGACGGCACCCTCGACTACTACTGGGGCACCGAGGAGCACGTGACTGGCGAGCCGCACGAGGACTGATCGGCCGATTCACCTGGGCCGCGACGTGCCGATAGTGGGGACGAGAGCGCGCCCGATGCCGACCCCCCGCCTAGCTGCCAACGCCCGTCCCCGCGGCTGGGGCGTGGTTGACTCGCTGCCCGTGTCTTGTGTGCTCTGCGACGCCGATGGCCGGGTGCGCGCATGGAATCGCGACGCCGAGCGGCTGACGGGCTGGCCGGCCGGGGAGATGGTGGGCAACGCATTCGTGGCCACCTGCTTCGAGCCGGGCGACCACCGCCGGGTGGAAGCAGTCGTGGCGCAGGTGGTCGTGACAGCGGAGCACGCCTGGTTCGAGGCCCGCCTGCGGAGGAGGGCCGGTCGGTCCACGTGGACTCTCTTCTCGGCGGCGCCAGCCCCTGGGGGCGTGGTGATCGCGGCGCTCGATCTCTCGCATCGCTCGCGCCGGGGCAGCGACGACAGCGAGCGCCTGCGTGAGCTCGAGGCCCGGGTGAACGACCTGGTGCAGCTCGCCGCGACCGACGGCCTCACGGGCCTCGCCAACCATCGCAGCTTCCAGCACGGTCTCGAGGTGGCCCTGCGCGACGCCCTCGCCCGTGGGGCGCCGCTGGCGCTCGTCCTCTTGGACGTCGACCACTTCAAGCGCGTGAACGACACCTACGGGCACCCGGTGGGCGACGAGGTGCTCAGGGGCGTGGCCGAGGTGATCCGTCGCAGCGTGCGCGAGGGTGACCTCACGGCGCGCTACGTCGGCGAGGAGTTCGCGGCGGTCCTGCCCAGCGCCGACGTCGGGGCGGCCGTCGAGGTGGCGGAGCGCGCCCGGCGGGCCCTCGCCGACCGCGCCTGGCCATGTGGGAGCATCACCCTGAGCGCGGGACTGGCCTGCGTCGACCCGAGCTTGCTCAACAGCGCCGACCTCGTGGCGCGCGCCGACCGCGCCCTCTACGCCGCCAAGGGCGCTGGTCGCGACCGGGTGATCGCCTGGGAGGCGCTCGGCGAGTCGCCCACCACGAGGCTCGGCCTCGACGAGTGGCTCGGCCGGGTCGAGGCGGCGCGTGTAGACGCCACGGGAAGCGCGGGCCGGCGAATCGTCCAGCAGGCCATCGTCGACCACCTCCAGTGGAAGAATCGCCTCCGCGCCAGGCTTCACGGATCGGGTCGCATGGCACGAGAAGAGATCGTCGACCACCACGCCTGCCGCCTCGGTCGCTGGTACGATGACGCGGTGTCGCGACTTGGGACACATGCCTCCTTCGTGGCCGTGGCCGAGCCTCACGCCCAGCTCCATCGTGAAGCGCGGATGATCCTCGAGGCCATCGAGCGCGGCGACACCGCGCTTGCCACCGAGTCGCTGCGGGAGCTCGAGTGCTCGTCGCTGCGCATCGTGGCTGCGCTCGAACGGCTGGCCGATGAGCTCAGTGAGACGCCGCCACCGGCAGCCTGACGGTCATCACCGTGCCCCCGGAGGGCGGGCACTCGAATGTCACCTCGCCGTCATGTTGCTCCACAGTGCGACGCACGATCGCGAGGCCGAGTCCCGTCCCGCGCGCCCGCGTGGTGAAGAATGGTTCGAAGATCTTCTCGCGGATGTCCTCGGGAATGCCCGGCCCCGAGTCGGTGATCGAAATGCGACACACGTCGCCGCCATTGTCCACCTTCACGCCAACCGTGCCGTTCCCACCCATGGCCTGCGCGGCGTTGAGCACAAGGTTGAGGAAGACCTCACGCATCATCGCCGGGTCGACGTGGAGCGTGGGATTGTCCCCAGCCACCTCCACCTGCACGTGTCCTGCAGCCGGGTCCTGGCGCATCAGCGAGGCGGTTTCCGCGAGGATGGCGCGCAGCTCGATGCGGGTGCGATTCGGCACACGGGGGCGGGCGTAGACCAGCAGGTCGCTCACCGAGTCGTTGAGCGAGCCGATCCGGGCTCGAATGTCCGCGATGATCTTGCGGTCGCGACTGTCGGAGGGCAGCCGCTCGCCGATGATCTGGAGGGCGCCATTGATGCCGGTGAGCGGGTTCTTCACCTCGTGGGCCACGACCGCCGCCATCTCGCCGAGCCGCGCCAGGGCGGCCTGCTCGCGAAGCCGGGACTCGGCCGCCTCCCGAGCAGCCACCGTCTCTCGCAGGGTGTCGGCGGTCGCCCGGGCATAGCTCACCAGCCCTGCGGTCGACGCGATCACGAGGAGGGCGAGCACGCGGTTGACGAGGCCGATGGCAGGCGTGCCGCCCGGCGGCGACAACACCGCGCCGAGGA
The DNA here is from genome assembly GCA_005778355.1 of Pseudomonadota bacterium. Taxonomy (GTDB): domain Bacteria; phylum Myxococcota_A; class UBA796; order UBA796; family SXON01; genus SXON01. Next base: position 48,323 of record SXON01000026.1, read on the forward strand.
CGGCAAAAATGGCCGCCAAGGCTGCCACGCGGTTGGCGTGCCGTGGACTTGGTGTCCACAAGCCGAGCACCACGGGGAGCAGGTAGACCACCGGGACGGCGAAGCCGAGCGGGGTGAACATGTCGGCCACGAGCGTGGCGACGAGCAGTACCACGCTCGCGACGAAGGCGCGGTTCGGCGTCATTGCCCACCTCGGCACGGGGATTGCAGGCTGTCGCCGGTATGAACCGCCGACCCACCGTGCTCGTGGTGGAAGACGAGCTCCTCATTCGCTGGGCCCTGGGCGAGCGTCTCGCCGAGGCCGGCTTCGACGTGCGCGAGGCGGAGAACGGCGTTGCCGCGCGGGCTTCTTTCGGTCCCGAGGTAGCGGCGGCGGTGCTCGACCTGCGCCTGCCCGATGCGAGCGGCATCGACCTCTTGCGTGCCTTCAAGAAGGCGAACCCGCGTTGTCGCCTGGTCTTGATGTCGGCCTACGCCACGGTGATGGACCAGTCGGAGGCACTCCGGGCCGGCGCCGAGGTCGTGATCGCCAAGCCCTTCGAGGTGGACGAGATGGTGGAGCGAATTCGCACGCTGGTGGCGGCCTAGGCGCTGCATTCCCCGCAGGTGTGCAAACCCCGTGCCGGGGTGAGGACCCTCGCCCGCTAGCTCGCGCGACCGTCCACACCAAGGACTCGCGATGGGGCCTGGAAATACTCGTTGAATGTCGTGGCGACTCGGCTCGCCCGCACGCCGTCGATGAGGCGGTGGTCGAACAAGAAGAGGACGGGCAACATCGGTCGGACAGTGGGCAGCCCATCGTGCGCCACCACCTCGTCCTGCACGGCGCTGCAACCCCAGAACGTGCCCACCTGGAAGAGCCGCTGCGGCGGCGACACGCTGGCGCCTCGGAACAACATGCCGCGTTGCTGGCCGAACGTTGCCCCTACATTCGAGAGCGCCGTGGTCATGCCCGAGGCGCGGAACAAGGCCTCGGAGGCCACGGAGTGGTTCATCACCCGGTCGAGCCCGTCCATGGCGCGGTTGAAGGCTGGGCCGGGAAGTGAACCGCTCGCGGCGAGGAGGCTTTTCACCCATGGGTCCGAAGACCGCCCCTCTCGCTCGGCGTGGACGGCGCGGGTGCTGCGCTCGGCGATCTCGACGAGTGTCAGCTTGTCGACGCCGCGCACTGTCGCGAGGGACAGCTCGCGACCAAGCTCGCCGTCGACCACGCTGACCGGCATCGCGATGCGCACCTCGTCGAGCAGCACGATCTTGTCGCGAATCACGCGGCCGTTGGCGTGGGGGTGCTCTCGGAGGGTGCGTCCGATCACCGCTGCCAGCAAGTGGTTCATCGTCACCCGCGGCGATCTCGGCAGGGCGCCGAGGTAGGCACGAGCGGCGGTGGCATCGACGGCAAAGTTGACGCACACCCAGGGGTCGAAGGGCGCCGCGAACCACCAGGTGAGCGCGCGGCGGATGGGACTCTGCTTCACCCCGCCCACACCTTCACGGTGGCGGCGATGTAGTCGAGCACCTTGCGACACTCGTCGTAATCAGGATGGCGAACGTGCATCCAGGCATGAGCCATGTAGCCGGCACCCACGTCGGCGGTGCGAGAGCCCACGGCCGGAAGGTGCACCTCGCCAATCCAGCGGCCGACGTTGCGTTGCACCTCCTCGAGGCCCGAGTAGCCCTGGATGCGGCCGTCTTGATTGGGGCGCAGCGAGATGAGGCCGGCGGAGAAACGTCGCGAGGGGCGCGGCTGCGCGGCACCGTGGGTGATCGCCCGGGCCCACTCGAGGTACAGGTCGAAGTCGTTGGCCCAGCAATACAAGTCCCAGAAACGCACGCCGGGGGGACGCGCGCCGATCTCGGAGAAGGCGAGCCCCTTGGGCCCGAAGAACCACTCCATGTGCGTGGGCGAGGTGCCGAGGCCGAGGGCCTTGATCACGCGACGCCCCATCGTCTTCACCTCGTCGTAGCCAGGCGCGTCGACCCGGTTGGTGACCACCACGTAGGGGTTGATCCACCGCGTGCGCATCGCCTCGAGCACGTTGGGGTAGTAGTGACAGATGCTCTCGAACACCACCTCGCCGTTGACGGTGAGCGTGTCGTAGAAGCCCTCGTGCCCCGAGATGAACTCCTCGATGGCGATCTTCGCGCGAGGGTGTCCGAGGCCGGCTTCTGCCAGCGCGACCTTCATCTCCTCGTCGTTGTCGGCGCGGGTGGTGCCGTGGGCGCCGGCGCCGTCCTTCGGCTTCACCACCACGGGGTAGCCGACCTCGCGCACGAACTTCCACGCGTCGGCCTCGTTGTTCACCTCGGCGTTGCGGGCGCAGGGGATGCCGTGCTCGCGGAGGAAGTTCTTCATGAGGTACTTGTCGCGACACAAGATGACCTGTTCGACGGAGAGTCCCGGGATCGTGCACGCCGCCCGGGCCTTCGCGGTGGGGAGCATGATCGCCTCCACCGTGCACTCGAGGCGATCCACCCACTCGCGGCGTTGCACCTTGCGCACCGCGTCGATCAGCGCCGACTCGTTGGCCAGCGAGGGGATGTGCTCGTAGCCGTGGAGCCAGCTGCGGAGCTCAGGATCGAGGCGGTCGCCCGGCACGTCGCCGATGCCGGTGACGCGGGCGCCGACCTGGTGCAGCGCGCGGACGAAGAAACGCTGGTTCACCGGGAAGTTCGGTGCCATGAACAAGACGTGCATGAAGACCTCTCAGGCGTAGTGGACTTTGACGGTTTCGACGATCGTCGAGAGCGCGCGGCGCACGACGTCGGTGTCGGGATGGCGGACGATGACGAAACCGTCGCCCTCGTAGCCGGTGGCCTTGGCACGTCCCACGCGGGGCAGGCTGGCCTCCACGACGAGCGGGCCGACGAGCTCCTGCGCGCGGTCGAGGTTCTCGATGGCCGCGACCTTGCCCTGTCCCGGGCCGCGCAGGTAGGCGCAGCCAGCGGCGTATTGGCGGAGGAAGGGCCCGTCGACCTTCTCGTTGATCACCGCGTGGGCCCATGCATGGTACATGCTGCGGTCGTAGGCGTAGGACATGACACTGGTGAACTGCGCCCCAGGCGGGCGGGCGCCCACCTCGGAAACCACCGGAGAACCGTCCTTCCGGCGAAACCACTCCATGTGGGTCATGCCGGTGCGCAATCCAAGGGCCTCCACGGCCGCCACGCCAACTTTGCGGATCGGGTCGAACTCGGGCCCGGAGATGTCGCGCGGCGCGAGCACGCACCACTGGATCCACTCGTTGCGCGTGACATCGAGGGGGCCCGGCAGGTAGCGGAGGATGTTGTGGAACACGACCTTCCCGTCGAGCACGATGGTGTCGAAACTATACTCGTCGCCCTTGACGAACTCCTCGGCCAGGACCTCGCGAGCGGCGGAGGGCTTCGACTCGTCGAGCGCAGTCTCGAGGTCCGCCGCGTTGTTCACCTGGTAGGTGGCGCGACAGCCGGCCCCAGCCGGCGGCTTGAGCACCAGGGGGTAGCCCACTTCTCGCGCGAAGCTGCGCCCGTCCTCGGCGCTGTGTAGGCGCTTGTAGCGGGCGCAGGGCAGCCCGGCGTCGCGCAGCACCTGCTTCATCACGCCCTTGTCGCGGAAACGCTCCGACACCTCGCGCGTCATGCCGGGGAGACCGAGCGCCTCGCGCACGTCGGCGATGGTCTCCTGGGCGTTCTCGAGGATGCCGATCACCCGGTGGGCGCCGCCCGTGTGTCGCATCACGTCGCGACACGCCGCGACGAGCTTTGCGGGGTCCATGGCGTTGTCGACCTGGTAGTGCAGGGCCCCAGGGGGCACCTTCGACCGTTCGTCCTGCGTGAGGACCACGAGTCGAACGCCGGGGACGGAGGCCGCGGCCTGCACGAACTTGAGCGTCGCGTCCATCAAGAAGGGCGCGACAAAGAACACGGTGCGCATCGCGGCGGAAGCTATCCGGGGACGCCGTCAAACTCCCGCAAGAAGCGCGCGGTTGGCCGCGAACGGGGCTAGTTTCGCGCGCCTTCGAGGAAGCCATGCCCCTGCCCGTCCTGACCGCCGAGGAAGTCCAGTTCGCCGAGATGCTGCGGGAATCGCCGCACGTTCGCGCGCCGCACGACCACCTTCACGGCCCAGAGGCGAGTCGGTCCGGCACCCGGGCCGGCAGCAAGTATCTGGACGTCTACCAGGCCGGCGACCTCGTGATCATGCAGGACGCCGACGGCGAGTGGTTCGCCAAGCTCGTGGAGAAGGGCCTCGACCTGAACTGGGCGCTCGACAGCATCTACGACGCCTTCTACGACCACTACGAGGACGACTACGAGTACCTCACCTTCGTGCTCGTCCAGGACTTCGGCGTCTTCGCCGCGTTCTACCAGCCGATGGCCAACGACGTGACGGGCATCGGCTACGACAACCAGATCCCCGGGGGCACCTTCGACACCACCGACACGAAGATCGAGGGGATGATCTTCATGAACTACTACGGGATCTGGACCGCCGACCGCGAAGTGAGTCGCTACGTTTTCGGGCAGGAGTTCATGCACCGCTGGGGCTCCTTCACCGAGATCGAGCACGACAGTATCGGGGCCACCGAGCTGCTCGGTCGCGACACCGCCCACTGGTCGTACTGGCTCGACACCCCGAACAGCCCGATGGAGGGCAACGACTGGGTGGACCAGGGCGACGGCACCTGGATGATCGACCTTGCCACCTCGACCTACTCCACGCTCGACCTCTACTTGATGGGCCTCGCGCCGGCCGAGGAGGTGGGCCCGCAGACCTTCCTCGCCGTGTCCGAGGCCGACCAGGACGCGGTGGGTCGCGACCCCACCTACACGCCGCTCTTCCTCGAAGCCCAGTACGCCGCCGTGTCCGACATCGTCGTGCCGGCCACGCCCGTGAGCTTCACGGTCGACGACATCATCGCCGCCGAGGGTGCACGCGAGCCGGCCTACGGCGACGCGCCGACCGAGCACCACATGGCGATGATCGTGGTGCTCCTCGCCGACGACACGCTCACCGACCGGGAGATCGAGAAGATCGACGAGCTGCGCCTGTCCTGGGAGAGTGACTGGGAGGCCGACGTGCTCGGCCGCGGCGATCTGGTGACCACGCTCGGCAGCAGCACCGCGCCCGGCTGGGGCGAGCCGGTCGACACGGGGAGTCCCGACAGCGGCGAAGTCGACACCGGTGACGACACCGGCGAGGCCGTGGCGGGTGACGACGACACCGCTGAGGAGAAGGCCGAGGAGCCGGGTGGCTGTGGTTGCGACGGGACCGGTGGGGTTGCCGGGGCGGGGGTGGCGCTCGCCGGGTTGATGGCAGCGCGGCGGCGACGCTAGCGACGGCGCTACGGACCGTCGGTGAGGAAGAGGTAAGTCTCGCCATGGCGGTCGGCGGCGCCGCCGGCGCCCGCGAGGAGGTCGGCCACGCCGTTGCCGTCCACGTCGGCGGAACCCGCTGCGAGGGCGTAGAAGTAGCCGCGCTCGGTGTCGCCGTGGAAGGAGGCGGCCACGGTCGCCACGTTGACCGTGCCTGACAGGGCGCTGCCGGGCACGAGGTAGAGGGCGCCACCCTCCGGCGCGCCGGTGCTCTCCGCGGCGGCGGTGGCCGCCACGTCGGGCACGCCGTCGCAGTCGAGGTCGCCGGGGAATGACACCTGGTAGCCGAGCTTGTCGCCCTCGGCGCCCCCCGTCACGGTGGCGGTGGCGTTGGTCTGGTCGAAGGTGCCGGGACCGAGGCCGGTGAACAGGTGGACCGCCCCGCTGGTGACGCCGCCGTCGTCGTCAGAAGGGTCGCTGAGGAGCAGGTCGGGGCGGCCGTCGGCGTCGACGTCCTCGGCGCCCGCGAGCGCGTGGCCCAGGCCGGAGAGGTCGTCGGTGGACTGGAAACGCGCGTCGGCATCCTCCAGCCACACGGTGCCGGTGACCGGCATCATCACGAGGTAGACCACGCCGCTGTAGTAGTCGCCGCGCTCGGCGGCCACGAGCAGGTCGTCGATACCGTCGCCGTCGATGTCGCCGGCCCTGGCGAGGGCGGAGCCGGCCTGGGCCATCCACTCGGCGCCCTGGAGGATGGCGGTGGCGCGGTCGACGAGGCTCCCGCTCGCGGCGGTGCCGCTGAGCACGAAGGCCCGGCCATAGTCAGCGTCAGACTCCCACTCCTCGTTGCCGAAGTCGTAGCCGGGCTCGCCCACGGCGAGGTCGGGCAGGCCGTCGCCGTCGATGTCGCCGAGGCCGGCGAGGCTGGTGCCAGCGACGTCGGTCCAGGCCCCGCCCCAGAAGGTGGCGGCGGCGTCCTCGACCGAACTGCCGCCCACCACGGGGCCAAGGAAGAGATAGGCTGCGCCAGCCGCCTGCACGCCGCCACGCTCGTCTCGCGGCGCCCCTACCAAGAGGTCGTTCAGGCCGTCCCCATCAACGTCCCCGGCCCCCGCGAGTGTCTGGCCGAGCCAACTCCCTTCGGTACCGGTGATGCGCATGGAGTCGTCGACGGTCAGCGCGCCGCGCGCCCCGCCGGAGATCACGTAGACGGCGCCCGCGTGGTCGTCGTGCCCGATGGCGCCCACTGCCAGCTCCGGCAGCCCGTCGCCGTCCTGGTCGCCCAGGAACGCGAGACCGTCCCCGAGAAACTCCTCGGAGGTCCCGGACACCCGGCCGTCGGCCACCGCCACGCCGCGAGGCCCGTCGAGGTCGCAGCCGCAGGTGGGCAGGAGCCCGTCGCAGTCCTGGTCGATGGCGTCGCCGCAGGTCTCGTCGGCGCTCGGGTTCACGGCCGGGTCGGCGTCGTCGCAATCCTCGGCGTCGGGGCTGCCGTCGCCGTCGGCGTCGGGCGGGGGTCCGGTGTCAGGGGTGGAGTCTGCGGTGTCCGCGCTGTCGCTCGAGTCTGCCGTGCCCTCGCCGGTGTCGCGACCGCTATCGCATGACTCTTTGCACGTCGGCTCGCCCGGGCAGGCGAGGAACGCGAGCAGGGCCACGCTCACAGCTCGGCCTCCAGGCGGTCGATCCGCACGTAGGCGCCGATGAACTCCACGTGGCTGTTCGAGTCGCTCGGGTTGTAGTCGGTCGCGTCGCCCAGGTCCCAGCTGGTAAACACGTCGCGGCGCCAGCGGGCCGCGTGGGGGCGGTTGGCGAGCGAGTCGCGCGCCGCCGTGTGGATCTCCACCGGGCTCAGCGCGTTGGCCATCGCGGGGTCGTAGACGGCGAGCACGAGGCTGCCCCAGTCCAGGTCCACGGCGGTGCCGTCGGTGTAGTAGCCCGACACCGGGATGCTTTTATAGGCCACGACGTCGTTGCCGGTGCTGAGGCGCTGGAAGGAGGCCATCTGGAAGTGGTTGGCGTTCGCCATGGTGGAGTCGGTGATGGTGGCCGACACGGCGGCGGGGCGCGAGAGCGCGCTGTCGGAGGTGAGCAGGTTGACGTCGTTCACCGCGAAGGGGGGCCCCAGCTCCTCGGCCGGGTCGATCTGGAGCAGCCACACGTCGGTGTTGTCGGAGTACGAGATCCAGTGACGCCCAGCGGCAGACACCTGGCAGTGGTCTTGCAGCCTGCCGGCCGCTGTCGACAAGGCCACCTCGCTCCAGACGACGCGCCCGTGCATCGTCGCGTCGCCGCCGGCGCCCCGCAGCGAGCTGACGTCCAGCGCCCCTACCGGTGCCGGTGGGCGGACCGAGCGGCGCGTTCGGCAGCTCGGGGCCGGCGCCGTAGGTCTGGATGCCCACGCGGAAGGAGAAGTTGCCTTGCTTGTCGAGGAGCAGGATCCAGCCACGGAAGCCCAGGACTCCAAGGGTCTCGATGTAGCGGGTGAGGTCGATCCAAAGCTCGGTGGTGTCGGTGGCGACGAGCTGGACACGGGCGGCAGGGAGCTTGATCGCGGGCACCAGGAACCTCCAGGTGCGGGCGAGCGTACCCCGAGCACTCC
>SXON01000236.1 GCA_005778355.1 Pseudomonadota bacterium
CTAGGCATCGGTGCAGTGAAGACGGCGAACGGGGTGCTCGACCCGACCACGTTGAGCCTCACCACGGGGAGCAAGGCGTCCATCCGTCCGGGCTGGCTGGTCTCGCTGTCGAGCGGGCAGACCCTCGCCAGCGTGTCGGTGCTGGGCACCATCGTATTCGAGAGCTGACGTGCCGCAGGCGCTCTCCCTCTCGAGCTTGGCTGCCGCGCTTGCGCTCGCGGGCTGCCCGGCGGGGAGCGCGACCAGGGAGAGTAGTGGGGCGGACAGCGGCGGTGCGCGCGACAGCGGCGAGCCTGGGGACACCGGGGAGAGCGGCGACTCCAGTGGCCTAGGCGACTCCGGGGACACGGCCGCCGAGCTCCAGGACGCCGACGGCGACGGCAGCCCCGACAGCGACGACTGTGACGACGGCGATCCCTACGTGTACCCGGGCGCCCCAGACACCTGTCATGATGGTATCGACACCAACTGCGACGGCGTTGACGCGAGCTGTGACTGGACAACGGGGACGCATGACTTCTCCGAAGATGGCGTTGTGCTCTACGCCCGGGGCGGGGAGTGGGGGGTGGTTGGAGCTTGCGGCGGGAGCGACCTCGACGGCGACGGCGTGGGAGACCTCGTGTCGAGGGGCTGGTACTACCCCGATGGTGGCCTTGTCCAGGTTGTCTTGGGAGGCGCTCCGTTCCCGCCCGTTCCGGACGCGTCGTACGATTACGCCACCCTCTGGTCGGGTACAGGAGGCATGGAGTTTGGCGACCCCGTCTACTGCGCCGGCGACCTCGATGGCGACGGCTTGGGTGAGTTGCTCACCGACGATTCTTCCGGTACCGGGGTCCTCTGGTACAACGGGCTCCCTGAGGGGACGCTGGTTGCGGAGGACGTCGCCGTGGCCTGGGTGCAGGATGGCGGGATCGGGGTGGACCGCTCCTCAACCCCACGTGACATGACTGGAGACGGCGTGTCGGACGCGGTGATTCTCGCGACGTTCGGGCTGGCCCGTGGCGCCGGGGTCGGCTTCCTCGCGGCGGGCTTGCGCGGTGATGTCGGCGTCGGCGACTTGTCGGCGGGCGTGGAAGTCGCCGGGTACACCGCGATTGCCGCCGGAGGTGACCTGGACGGCGACGGGGCCCCCGACCTGGTCGTAGGCGACGAGAGGGGTGCGGGGGACTCGACGGGTCCGATGGACGGCGATGTCATGGTCTACCTTGGCCCCTTCGACACGTTCACGGCCGCGGAGGGCTACCACGCGAGGGCGGAGGGTGACACCGACGACCTCCAGCTCGGCTGCTCGGTCGCGACGGGTGACGTGGACGGTGATGGTCGCGACGACGTGGTGGCGGGCGCGTGCGGCTTGCAGACTGACGCTGACCCGCTGACCAGCGATGGCGGCGCCGTGGTGCTGCTGTCCCCCGCGGAGCCGGCCGGCGACTGGCCCGTCTGGGCCAAGATCGAGGGAGAAAGCGGCGAGCGGGCAGGCCGCTGCGTCTCGGTGTTGGATGCCTCGCTTGGACCGGGTGAACGTGCCGTGGTCGTGGGCAGCAACGTACAGGTGGCGGATGACTACTCGTCGGCGCGCCTGTTCGCGGGCCTGGCGTCCGGCGTGCAAAGTACCGCCTCCGCGACGGCCCAGTTCGTGGACCAGGTTTTTGGGGGCGGCGACCTGACTTGCGGTGAAGTGAGTGATTTGAGCGGCGACGGTGTCACCGACCTCATGTTTGCGTCAGCGATCAACACCGAGAATTACCTCGGCGGCTTCTTGCTGTCGCTCGGTGCCGGGAGCTGAGGCGTGCCCGGCTTCACCAATGTCATTGATGCCGCGATCCCGCCGGAGGAGGCCGAGCGCTGGGCCTTCGTGATCCCGGACGGCGACCCAGCCGGAACGGGGCTGAACGCGATGATCTCGGCTGGCCTGCACCCCCTCGAGGAGACGGGCTTCGTCCGCCTCGGCCGCGTCAACGTGCTCGACGCTTCCTCGGTGGCCGCCATCTCCTGGACGACGCTGGGTCCCGACTCGCTCGATGTAGCGGACCATTGGCACCTCCTCGTCGGCAGCGATCACGTGATTTCCCGCGCGACGGCCGAGGGGCGTCTGTACGTCTGTCGCGCCAGCGCGGACTCGACGCTGGCCGGTTCACCGGTCGAGGCGGCGCTTCCCATCGTGGCGCCTCGCGGTACCTATGGCGCGCCGAGTACTGCCGCCTTCATCAACGCCGACTGGTCGACTAACGACCACGCATTGCTGCTCGCGAGGCGGGGCGGCGTGCAGGTGGTACTCGGCAACACGGCTGGCGACTCGCTCCGCTTCGTACACCTGGACAGCGGGCTGGTTTGTCGCAGCACGACGCTCCGGGCGGGTCAGCTGGGCTCTGCTGCCGACCGGGTGAAGAACACGGCCTCCGCGCGGCGCCTCGGCGGAGGGCGTGAGTTGTCGCAGGTCGTCGTGGTCGCCCCGACTTCCCTCGGCTACGACCAGGCGGGCGACCTGCGCGTGCTCGACGCCGAGCCTGATCTCCGGGCGTGGGCGGAGCTCGCCCGTATCGCCGGCGGCGACCAGCATCAGCTCCAGTTGGGTACGGTGTGCTTCCTGCCGGGCGACTACCGTCTCGTGACGTACAAGCGGCTGGACACGACCTGGCGGCCCGAGCCGGGCCTGGACGATGGTGGTGACATCGTCCGCACACTCTTCGACGCGAGCTGGGTAGAACTCGGGACCGAGGTGCTGCGCGCGGGCGTCGCGACGGGCGGCATCGTCGGAAATCGACCACACACGATTCGGTACGATGAGTCTGGCGCCGTCTACGTGATCACCACGTGGGACGAGTGGACATTGGGCAGCACGCGGGTCGGACCCACGCCCGCCGGCTGCCGCTACCGAGTCGACGCCTGGGTGCCGTAGGCGCGCGCAACTCGTACGTGCCTCCCGTGCGCGCATCACGCGCGTCGCGGTCTGGCGGGCCGCTTGCCTCGCTGAACCGCCAACGAGCATTGACAAAACCGGTACAACCAACCCGGGCTGGGGGTGGCTATCCTGGACCTGCCACGGAGCCTCCATGCTGTTCCTGCTCGCCGCCCACGCGCTCGCTGCCGCCCCGCCCCCCATCGTCAACGGCGACACCACCTCCGACTACGACGAGGTCGTGCTCCTCTACATGACCGACAGCAGCGGCCGCCAGGGCGGCATGTGCACCGGCTCGGTCATCAACGAGTCCTGGGTGCTCACCGCGAGCCACTGCGTGAAGGACAGTAGCGGCTTCGAGATCGATGTCATCTACGTGATCTTTGCCGACTCGATGAACTCGGCCGAGGAGTCCGACGTGGTGCGCGCCAGCGACTGGTACGCCCACCCCGACTACAACACCCGCACCGGCGAGAACGACATCGCGCTCATCAAGATGGCGAAGAAGGTGGAAGGTCCCTTCATGCGGATCGCGGGCGAGGACTTCTCGCGCCAGGACCGGGGCGAGGACTTCCGCCTCGTCGGCTTCGGAGCGACCAGCGACAACGACTCGTCGTCCAACCCAAAGAAGCGCGAGGCCGACGTCCCCCTCTACGACTACGAAGACTTGCTGCTTTACACCTACGATCCCGACGACGATCAAAACGCCTGCTACGGCGACTCCGGCGGCCCGATGATGCGGCTCTACGACGACGGCAGCTTCGCCGTGGCCGGGGTGATGGACTTCGTGAGCGGCTGCGAGGGCGGCTACCTCGGCTCGGCCCGGGTCGACGCGCACCTCGACTGGATCGACGAGTACACCACCGACTACACGCTGAGCACCGACGAGGAGGAGCCCGAGGAAGAGCCGGAACCCGATCCCGACGACGACGACGTGCCCAACAACACGGGCGACGACGACAACGAATCGAGCGACGACGACGACGACGGCAGTGGCTACCTCGACGTGAGCGCGGACTCCGGCTTCGGCTGTAGTAGCGGACCCGCGGCGATGGGCCTCGTGGCCACGGCGATGGCCGCCCTCGGAGCGCGCCGCCGCCGGTGATCCTCGCCCCCGCGCTGGCTCTCGCCGCCGCGCCACCCCCCATCGCGGGGGGGACGGAAACGAACGACTGGGACGAGGTGGTGCTCGTGGTGCTCGTCGATGACGACGACTACATGCTCGGCACCTGCACCGGCACCCTGATCGACCCTGAGTGGGTGCTCACGGCAGCCCACTGCGTGTACCCGTCGAGCGGCTTCGCGCCCTCGAGCGCCTTTGTCGCCTTCGTCGACGACTGGGAAGTGAGCAACAGTCGCAACACCGACGAGGCGCTGAGCCTGGTCTACCACCCCGACTACGACCCCAACACCAGCGAGAACGACGTGGCGCTCCTGGAGCTTGGCGCCGCGCGCACCGAGCCCACCGCCGCCCTCTACACCGGGAGCACCTCGCAGGCCGAGGACTACGGCCGCGCCTACACGATCGTCGGCTTCGGCGCCAGCGGATGGTCGGACAGTAGCGGCGAGTTGATCAAGCGGACGGTCGACGTGGAGCTGTCGAAGGTCGATGACACCTTCATCTACACCGAGGACGCCCAGGGCAGCGCCAATGGCTGCTTTGGTGACAGTGGCGGTCCCTTATTCCGGGTGCACTCGGTGACGGGGGAGTACGCCGTGGCCGGCGTGATGAGCTGGGTGTCGGGCTGCGAGGGCGGCTCGATGGGGAGCGTACGCACGAGCTCCGTGGTCGACTGGATCCACTCATACGTGCCGGAGGTCGACCTCGTCACCGAGATGGACGACGGCCCGGTCGACAACCCCGACGAGGAGGCCCCGGGCCTGGTGGCCGGCGGTCAACCGGTGGAGCCCAATGGGGTGGGCTGTGCGTCGGTGCCGGTCTCGATCCCCGGACTGGTGCTTCCCTTGCTCGCGATCACGCGGCGCCCGCCCACTCAGCGCGGCGTCTCCTCGCCCTCGGGGTGGGCTTCGGGCTCCCGCGGCAGGTCGTCGAAACCGTCGTAGACCTCGGACAGCGGCAGCACGATGCCGAGTGACGGGACCAAAAGCTCGCCCGCCTCGTCAATCACGGTCACCGTCCAGCTCTCGTCGGCGTTCCGAGTGTACAGCTCAAGGCGTTTCACTGTGGTGTTCACCAGTAGGTAGGCGCCCAAGCTGGCGAGACGGCGGTAGTGGTGCCACTTCGCGCCGCGGTCGTAGCCCTCCGTGGTCTCGGACAGCACCTCCACGACGAGGCTCGGGTTGAGCAACGAGGGAGGGCGGGTGGGCGCGACCTCGGGCGGGCCGCAGACGACGCTGACGTCGGGGTAGGTGTAGAGGCCAGTCTCGGACACGCGGAGGCGGAGGTTGGAACCGAAGACTCGGCACGGCCGGGCGGCTAGCCGGGCGCGGAGCGCCGAGCCGAGGTTGATGACCACGAGTTCGTGCGCGAGCGACGCCCCATCCATGGCGAGAACCTCGCCGTTTACAAACTCGTGCCGTTCCTCCGCCGTTTCCTCCAGGGCGAGGTACTCGGCCTCGGTGAATCGAAGCGCGCGCGCGGTGGACATAGCGCCAGTATAACGCCCAATTACCAAGCCCAGAGGCCGAGGGGGCCCTCGCGTCCCACCAGTACGGCCCCCCGGGCGCGGAGGCCATCCTCGAGCGCCGTCTCGTCGGCGGGCGCGAGCTGGTCGCCGTGCACCATCACCTGTGACACCCCCGAGTCGCGCAGGGAATGCCAGTCGGGCGTCGCGTCGCAGCTGCCACGCAGCTTCACTTGCGCGGTGTCGAGGCAACGTAGGGGCGCGAGGAGCACCGCCATCGGGCGCTCGTCGGGGCGGGCCACGCCATTGAAGTCGAGGCTCCAGGGCGAGGCGGCGCCGTGTGTCAGTTGAGCCCAGAGGTAGTAGCGAGCCCGGGGGCGGGACAGGTTGCGCTCTCCGGGTGCCGTGCCGTAGGGACCAGGGAACTCGAGGAGGACCGGGCCGGTGACCTTGTCGTAGAGGGCGGGGACATCGACCGGTGCACCGGGGACGAGCACGCGAATCGGAGAGAAGACCAGGCCCTCGAGCCACGGCACGAGGCCAAACCAACGCACCCGCGTGGACGCGTGGGCCACGAGCGGCGCGAGGCAGAGCAGCGTGCCGGCGTGCCAGCGGTAGGGGAAACGCACCATCTCGAGGACGGGGAGTTGCCACCAGGGGCCCCGGCCGGTCGAGAGGACGAAGCAGGCCAGCGCGGACAGGGCGAGGAGCGGCCGTGCGCGCAGGCCGAGGCTCGCGAGGGCCAGCGTCGAGAAGCCCACGTAGGTGTTGATCGCGAAGGGGTTGGCGGGTGCGCGCCAGTGGGGGGTGGGCACGGCGAGCGAGGCCGACATCGCGAGGCGAACATCCTCGCCAAGCGGCTGGTTGCCCCCGAAGGCCGAGGCGAAGCCGTAGAGGAAGGGGAGCGAGAGGCCGAGGCCGAGGCCGAGCGAGTACAGCGCGCGGCGGTCGGCGAGGCCCCAGACCACCGCCAGCCCACAGGCCACCATGCCGAGGTACCAGGAGGAGAAGATGCACAGGAAGAGCGCCAGGCCGGCGCGGAGCGTGTGCTGTCGCGACAGCATCCACGCCCAGAGCGGCAGCGCCCAGCCGTCGGTGCCCTCCACGATGCCCTCCACCGTGTAGCCGTGGAAGAAGGGCGAGGCCCCGTAGAGCAGCGCCCCCGCGAGGCCAGGAAGCAGGCCGAAGCGCAGCGATCGGAGCCAGCCGAAGGCGGCGAGCACCGTGGCCGCGCGCGCGAGCAGCAGCGTGCCGTTGTAGGCCACTACCGGGCCGAAGAGGTGGAAGAGCGGCGTGCCCAACCACCCGTGAATCGGCGAGCTGTAGTAGAAGCCGATGCCGTCTGGTGCCCCGAACAGCGTTGTCGACAGCGGGAAGCCGGGCTGGGCCTGCGCGAACACGGCGAGTCCCCACGCGGAGGGGTAGAGGTCGGTGTAGGGGCTCCCCACCAGCTCCCCCCGGAGCAAGGGCCCGAGACAAGGCAAGATCGCCCACAGCGCCGCGACGGCCGTCGCGAGCAGCCAGTCACTCGGTCGCGGCCGGGCCTCGGTCACCGGGCGGGAGCATACGCCGGGGACGGCATGCCCGGGGCGGCATAGGCCCCGCCCCCATGGAACTCCCCCGTCCCCGCCCCTGGAACCACGAGGCCGAGAAGGCCGCCCGCGCCCACCTCGACCAGCTCACCAAGCCTCCCGGCAGCCTCGGCAAGATCGAGGGCCTCGGCGCCTGGTTGTCGGGCATCACCGGCGCCTGTCCCCCGCGGGTGCCGGCGCGCGCCCGGCTCTACACCTTCGCGGGCGACCACGGCGTCACGGCGGAGGGCGTGTCGCCCTACCCGAGCGCGGTCACCGTGCAGATGGTGCTCAACTTCCTCGCGGGGGGCGCCGCGGTCAACGTCTTCGCGCGTCATCATGGCGTGGAGCTGGTGGTCGTCGATGTCGGCGTGGCCGGTGACCTGTCGATGTGTCGCGACACGGAGCACGCCCGCTTCGTCAACGCGCGCGTGCGCCCGGGAACGAGCAACATGGCAGTGGAGCCGGCCATGTCGCGGGCGGAGGCGGAGGCTGCCATCGCCACCGGGATTCGCATGGCACGCGCGGCAGCGGCCGACGGCATCGAGGTGATCGGGGCCGGCGAGATGGGCATCTGCAACACCACGGCGGCGGCGGCCTGCCTCGCGGCGGTTCACGGCATGCCCGGCAAGCTCACCGCCGGGCGCGGCACCGGCATCGACGACGCGGGCCTTGCCCGCAAGGCGCGGGTGATCGACGCCGCCATCGCCCGCGGACAGCCCGATCGGCACGACGGTATCGGCATCCTCAGCGAGGTGGGGGGCCTCGAGATCGCCGCCATCGCCGGGCTCTGCCTCGGCGGGGCCGAGGCGGGGATCCCCGTGGTGCTCGACGGCTTCATCTCCACCTGCGGCGGGCTCGTGGCCAGCGTGCTCGACGAGGGCGTGCGCCCCTACCTGCTGGTGTCGCACAAGAGCGCGGAGAACGCGCACTGGGCGATGGCGCGCAGCATGGGCAAGGAGCCGCTTCACGACCTCGACCTGCGCCTTGGCGAGGGCACCGGCGCGGTGCTCGCCATCGACAGCCTGCGCCTCGCGGCCAAGGTGATGAACCAGATGGCCACCTTCGCCTCGGCCGGGGTGTCGAACCGCTCCTGAGGGCGCGTTACGCCGGGCGGATGCCGACCGAGCTCGACACCCTCGTCAACCGCATCGCCGACCGCGTGAAGGCGGAGCTCAACGCCCAGGCCACGATGGCGGCGGTGCCCCCGCTGGCCGAGGTGCGCGGCACCTGGCAAGACCAGGCCGCCCTCGACCGCCACCTCCACGGCGCCGACCGCATCGGCACCGACGGCTCCGCGCCCGCCCAGGTGTCGTCGGGCGAGGTGGCCCGGCGCATCGACCACACCCTGCTCAAGCCCGACGCCGTCCGCGCCGAGTTCGTGAAGCTCTGCGAGGAGGCGCGCACCTACAAGTTCGCCAGCGTGTGCGTGCAAACCACCTGGGTGCCCCTCTGCAAGCAGCTCCTCCAGGGCGCGGGCGTGATGACCATCTGCGTGGTGGGCTTCCCCCACGGCGTGTGCACCACGCGCGCCAAGCAGGCTGAAACGCGCGAGGCCATCGCCAACGGCGCCGACGAGATCGACATGGTGGTGAACCTGGGCCTCTTGAAGTCGGGCGACCACAACGCCGTTTTCGACGACATCAAGGGCGTGGTCGAGGCAGCGCAGGGTCGCCCGGTGAAGGTGATCCTCGAAACCCACATGCTCAACCGCGAGCAGAAGATCGCCGCCTGTGCGCTGTCGAAGGCGGCGGGCGCGGCCTTCGTGAAGACGAGCACCGGCTTCTCCGGCGGCGGCGCCACGGCCGACGACATCCGGCTCATGCGCCAGGTGGTGGGCCCCGACATGGGCGTGAAGGCGAGCGGCGGCGTGCGCAACACCGCCGACGCGCAGGCGATGCTGGCGGCCGGCGCCACCCGCATCGGCGCGAGCGCGAGTGTCGTGATTGTCACCGGCGGCACGAGCAAGGGTAGCTACTGATGCCCAGGACGGCCTGCCTGGTCGTCGCCGACAGCATGGGCGTGGGCGCGATGCCCGATGCCGACAAGTACGGCGACACAGGCAGCGACACGCTCGGGCACATCTGCGAGCGCCACCCGGTGGCGATGCCCCACCTCGCCGCGATGGGGCTCTGTTCGATTCGCCCCTTGCACGGGCAGGCCGACTTGGCCACGAGTGGCGCTTTCGGCAAGATGGCCACGCGCGGCCTCGGCAAAGACACCATCGCCGGGCACTGGGAGATCGCCGGCTGCACGGTGACCGAGCCCTTCACCACCTACTACGACGGCTTCCCGCCCGAGCTGATGGCGGAGTTCGAGGAGGCGGCCGCGGTGGGTTGGCTCGGCAACGTGGCGGCGAGTGGCACCGAGATCATCCAGCGCCTCGGCGACGAGCACGTGGCCACCGGCAAGCCCATCGTCTACACCAGCGCCGACAGCGTGTTTCAGGTGGCCGCCCACGAAGACGTGGTGCCGCTCTGGCGACTGTACGCCATCTGCGAGGCCGCCTTCGAGATCGTCAAGCGCTACGGCGTGGCGCGGGTGATCGCGCGCCCCTTCGTGGGGACCAGCGGCGCCTACGTCCGCACCGAGCACCGTCGCGACATCGCGGTCTTGCCCCCGAGAGACACGATCATCGACGTGCTCGAGCGCGCGGGCATCCCCACCTGCTCGATTGGCAAGATCAAGAGCATCTACGGCGACCGGGGCTTCTCCCAGGCGATCAAGGCGGGCAACAACGCGGCGATCACCCAGGCCACCATCGACGCCGTCCGGCAGCGCAAGGGTGGGCTGGTGTTCTCCAACCTCGTCGACTTCGACATGCTCTACGGCCACCGCCGCGACCCGCTCGGCTACGCGCGCGCCATCGAGGCCCTCGACCGTCGCCTGTCGGAGCTGTGCGGTGCCCTCGGTGACGATGACTTGCTGGTGATCGTGGCCGACCACGGCAACGATCCGACGTTCCCGGGAAGCGACCACACGCGCGAGTACGTGCCCGTGCTCGCCT
The DNA here is from genome assembly GCA_005778355.1 of Pseudomonadota bacterium. GTDB lineage: Bacteria > Myxococcota_A > UBA796 > UBA796 > SXON01 > SXON01. The sequence goes on from SXON01000236.1 coordinate 10,060, forward strand.
GGCGGCGTGGGATCGGGCGGGTGGAGCTGGGGACGCGCGCGTCGCTGGCGGATGCCGGGGCCACGGTGGCGGAGTGGCTCGGGGTTGTGGCGCCAGAGGGGGAGAGTTTTGCGGGGGTCTTGGGGTAGGTGATCCAGGGGGGGCTGGGGCAGCTCAGCCCTCCGCGAACACTTCGGCTGCACCCGTGGCCACCGCGGCCTGTGCCACCCAGCGCTCCAGCACGGCCGCGTCGGGCTCGGCGTCGATGCGTGACTCGTCGGCCGCGTCGACCGCGATCCCTCGCGACACCAGCACGCGGCGAAGGATGGCACGCGCGGCGGCGACGTGCCCCTCCTGGCGCCCCTGCTGGCGCCCCTCGTCCCGGCCCTCTTCCCGCACAGCGTCGATGTCGCGATAGCCAAAGCGCTCCAGCAGGTTGCGCAGCGTGGCCCGGTCGGCGGCCTCGGCGTCCCAGAGCGCATCGACGGGTACCGGGTTGGCGAGGAACTCGGGGGCGTGAAGCTCTTCCCCCGAGGTGGCCACGCGGAACGGTTCGCCGGGCTGGTAGATCTCCACTCGGCGCGGTCCCACCAGTCGGACCACCCAAAGCACGCGAGTGCCCCGGGCGAGCAACTCTGCGATTTTTTCCTGTAGCTTTTCCTCGTCCTGCCCGACGCCGGCGTACTGCACGGCGAAGCCGGGCACGCCGCGGATCCAACCGGGGGGGCCGTCCTCGGGGATGATCGCGATGTCGGGGGCGCGGACGTTGAGGTCGTCGGGGGCGAATCCGGGATCGACACCGGCGCGCCGTACCTTGGGGTCGGAGCGGATGACGCTGCCGCCGTCGAGGATGGCGCCGTCGCCGTCGCGGCCCGTGGGGGCACATCGCACCGGGTGGCCATCGACGAGCTCGTAGTCGGACCCGGGGGGAAGGTGCGAGGCCCGGAAGGGGCCGGGCGCGCTGAGCTTGCGGGTGGACATGGCGGTCGTCTACTCCCCGGCCGGGCTGATCTGCACCCTGCTGGCGGCCCGGGGCTACGGCGCCCCGGAGCAGTCGGGCTCGGAGAGCGTGGCGGTGTCGTTTGCGGTGTCGCACTGCTCGCTCGGGGTGGTGACGCGCAACGTCACGTCGCCACCACAGGCGACGTCGAGGGCGAAGCCGAGCTCGAAGGGCACGGATGTGGCGGTGGCCACCGTGCCCAGGTCGGCGGCGTCGAGCACGCTGCCGTCGATCGCGAGGGCCTCGATCAGCACCTCCTGTGCGTCGAGGCCGCCGGCGTTGGCCACGAGGCCCGAGAGCGCGATGGTGCCCACGCCGGGCCAGGTAGACGACTGGCAACTGTCGGTGATCTCCACGGACAGGTCGGCCGCCGGGTGCTCGCCGGCGGGGTAGCCGCGGAAGAGGCCGCCGTTGTCGAGCCAGTAGGCCGGCGGGGTGGACGGCACCTCGCCCATGGGGCCGATGTTGGTGCCGTGGAACTGCTCCACGGGCCACGAGGGCGGGCCGGCGGGGAGGAGGTTGTCGGGGTGGCCCCAGATCTTCAGCACCGGGTCGCCGTGCGCGTTGCTGCTCGCGACCACGATCTCGGCGCTCCCATCACGATCGATGTCGATTGGCACCGGGGAGGTGACACTCGCCATCTCGTAGCGGCCCGGGTCCTTGAAAAGGATGGTGCCGTCGCGACCGGCGTAGATCGTGAAGCTCGTGCCGCCGTTGACCAAGAGCTCATGGGCGCCGTCGCCGTCCATGTCCCAGGCCACGCAGGCGGCGCCGTCGTAGATGCTGTCGGACGCCGCCGACCACAACTCCACGAGGTCGCGGTCCCAGGCGCGCATCACGCCGCCTTTCGCGACGGCGTAGTCCTGGCGCCCGTCGCCGTCGAAGTCCGCAGCGCATGGGCGCGCGGGCCACTCCAGGTCGTAGCCGCCAAAGTCGGCCGGGTTGCTCGCCAGCAGCTCGCCGCCGGTGTCGTGGAGGAAGAGGCCGTCGCTGGTGACCATCAGGATCTCGGCCTCGTCGTCGTCGTCGCCCTGCACCACCAGCGTCCAGTGGGCGCGGGCGCGCAGGCCGCTGTCCCAGGCCACGCTGCCGTCGGCGGACCGCAACAGGCCATGCGTCGCCACCTCGTAGTCGCCGTCGAGGTCCACGTCGGCGGTGGCGACATTCCAGTAGATGGTGGGGTCGTCCGGCTCCTCGAACGTCGAGAGCCGCGAGCCGTCGGTGGAGCTGAACGCGCCGCCCAGGGTCACGATCTCCGACGTGCCATCGCCGTCGAGGTCCGCGCACTCCGGGGCCATCAGGTTGAGCCAAGCATGCTCCAGGGAGCAGTCGACGGCGCTCGTCCACACCACGCGTCCGGTGGCCGCGTCGCGGCGCTCCACGTGCCAGGTGTTGCACGAGCCCGTGCAGCCGTCCTCGGGGGGAATCGTGACGGATACCAGCACGACGTCGGCGATACCGCTCCCGTCGAGGTCGCAGAGGGCGGCGCCGAAGTGGCCGTCGTCGTCGGACCGGGTGATCCAGAAGGGGTCCCCGGA
>SXON01000237.1 GCA_005778355.1 Pseudomonadota bacterium
CGCGCCGCGCTGGCCCTCGCGCAGGGCGACCAGGTGCTCCGCGCCGCCGAGCGGCTCGCGACGATCCTCGACGCCCAGGGCAAGCGTGCCGAGGCCCTGGCACTGGTGCGCGACACGCTCGCCGGGGCCGCGCGTCCCGGCCCCACCGTCGATGTGCGCACCCATCGCTACATCAAGGCGCTCGAAGCGCTCCAGGCCAAGCTAGGCGGCTAGTCGCCGACGATGTCGTCGACCAGGCGCCCCAGCGCCTTGCGGGTCAGGATGAAGGGCACGCGCACGCGCCCCTCCTCCTCGGCGCGGAAGCGCTCCACGGTCGTCTCCGAGCCCGTGGTGCGCACCTCGTAGAACTCCTTGTCGCGGATCTCGCTCGGCACCGTACGGAAGACGGCACCGCCGAGTCCAGGGTCGACCTCGACCGGCGCGATCTTGTCCCCCAGAGCACGCGAGGTGGCCACCGGGATGACCTCGACCGCGCGATCCAGGCTCCCCCCCGGCGTGCTCAGGCGCAGTCGCCCGAGCGTGACCCCGAGACGGTCCGCGTCGTCGACGTCGGCCTCCACCGCGCGCCCGTCCTTCTCGGCGCTGACGATGCCGTTGCGGAGGCGGGTGTCGAGATCGGCGCCGAGGGTCATCGCTTACCCGTGATCTTCGGCCCATCGTAGCGAAACTCCTGGCCATCGTGGTGGAGGAGGGCCTGTTTCCCCTCCACCTTGGTGACGAGGTGCACCGGACGTCCCCAGAGGCGCGAGAGCGACCCGAGCGCGTGGGTGGCCCATTCGAGTTGGATGTCGGTGCCCTCGTGCTCGTGTGTCAGTTCCAGCTCGCCCCGGTTGGCGTGGTTGGCGTCGGTCACGTACACCCGGGGCGTGCCGTGGTTGCTCAGCATGAACAAGAGTTTCTTCTTGATCTCGTCGAAGTCGCGGCTCTCGATGAGGAACTCGCCCGACTTGCGGTCGTACTCGTAGGTGAACAGCCCCACGCGACGACAGAGGTCCTCGGTGAAGAACTCGTCGATGAGCGTCACATCGTTGTGCGTACGGCGCACCTCGAAGATCTTCTGCTTGCCGAGCATCGCGCCGGTGTCCCACTCGAGCTTCGCCCGGTAGTCCTCGCAGTCGATCCAGTCCTTGCCGAACTGTCCCCGGTTCCAGCGACGCTCGATGTCACGCCAGATCTCGATGCCAATCTTGTAGGGGTTGAACTGTCCCGGGCGCATCGCCACGGTGCCCGAGTGGTGATCGCAGTAGTCGATCACCTCGGAGTCGGTGAGCAACTCCGTAGTCATCAGCTTTGTATGCCAGAAACTCGCCCACCCCTCGTTGGCGACCTTCGTCTGGGCCTGGGGCGCGAAGTAGTACGCCTCGTCGCGCACGATCTCGAGGATGTCGCGCTGCCAGCGTGAGAGGCGCCCGTGCTCCAGCACGAAGCCCAGGACGTCGCGCACCGGGTCTTCGGGAAACCGCTGCGCGGCGAGCGCCACCTCCGCCGCCTTCTTGGCCTGGTCTTCGAGGTAGCCGGGCGGGTTGATGTAGCTGTCCATGTAGGACTTGGCCGGCAGCTTGTGGATGCCGCCACTCTCCTGCTCGTCGCCGGGTTTTCGGCTGCGCCGGATGTGATGAAGGTAGGGGTCGACGAGATTGTCACACGCGAGGCAGGTGTCGAGGAAGGCCTCGGTCTCCGTTTCCCCCACGCTGTCGATGATTCGGCGGACACGGGCCGCATGGTTCGCCATCGCGTCGAGCATCTTGCGATTGGTCGGACCAAACCACGCGTTGTTCTTGAAGAAGTCGACATGTCCAAACACGTGGGCCATCACCAGCTTCTGGTCGACGAACATGTTGTTGTCGAGCAGATACGCGTAGCTTGGGTTGGTGTTGATCACCATCTCGTAGATCTTCTGCAGCCCGTACTCGTAGCCCTTCTGCATGGAGAGGTACTCCATGCCCCAGCGCCAGTGCGGGTAGCGGGTGGGGAAACCGCCATACGCGGCGAGCATGTTGATCTCGTCGTAGTCGCACATCTCGAACACGGTCTCGAAGAAGTCGAGCCCATGCCGACGAGCCACCTCCACGATGCGCTGGCGCTCGTCCTCCAGCTCCGGGGGCAAGCTCCGGGGCGGTCGTTTGAAGAAGCTCTCCACCATCTAGCGCCCCTTGCCGAGAAAATCCTTGATCGACTGCATGATGGCGTCGCGGTCGGGAATGCGCGACATCACCACGCTCTCGTTGGCCTCGAAATCGGCCTTGAGGTCGTTGAGGAACTGTCCCGAGCCGTACTCGCTCTCCACCTGGCCGTAACAGAAGAGGTTGACACTCGGCAGGATGCGCTGCTTGAGCATCTCCAGGCAGTTGCGCGTGTCGGCGGCCGACCAGTTGTCGCCGTCGCTGAACTGGAAGACGTAGATGTTCCACTCGTCGGGCGGGTAGTTGTCCTCGATCAGCTTGAGCACGAGGTTGTAGGCGCTGGAGATCAGCGTGCCGCCGGACTCACGGGTGCGGAAGAAGGTATCTCGATCCACCTCGCGCGCCGCCGCATCGTGGATCACGAATCGGGTTTCCAGCTGCTTGTAGTTGGCACGCAGCCAGGTGTCGATCCAGAAGGCCTCCAACCGGACGATCTCCTTCTGCTCCTTGCCCATCGAACCGGACACGTCCATCACGTAGACGATGGCGGCGGCAGACTGCGGCTCGGTCTTGCTGTTCCACGAGCGGAAGCGGAAGTCGTCCTTGATCGGGATGAGCACCGGGTTGGTGGGGTCGTAGCTCCCGGTGACGACCTGGCGCTTGAGTGCCTCGCGGTAGGTGCGTCGCACGTGGCGCAGGGCGTGCGGGCCCACGCGCGAGATGCCGGTGTAGCGGTCGCGAGTGCTGGTGACGTTCTTCTTGCCCTTGGGTTCGATCCTCGGCAGTTCGAGCTCCTCGCCGAGGATCTCCGCCAGCTCCTCCAGGCTGATCTCCGTCTCGAGCAGGTGCTCCCCGGGCTGGTCGCCCGCCTGTCCCTCGCCGGCGCCGTCCACGCTGTCGCCTTCCTCGCCCTCGCCCTGCCCCACGCCGCCCGTCTGGTTCTTGCCGTAGCGCATGCGCGGGACGTTGATCTCGGGGATCGGGATGCTGACGACCTTGTCGCCTTGTTTCCCGATCATCTCGCCGCTCGACATGTAGCGCTTGAGATCCTTGCGAACCTTCCCGCGCACGATCTGCCGGAAGCGGTTGAGATCGTTCTCGATGTTGAGGATCACCCGCTCTCCTTGGCGTCACCCCGGGCGAAGATGCTGGCCACGAAGTTGAGCACGTCCGTCGCCGAATGCTCGTCGTAGCCGTACTGATCGATCAAGCGCTGCTTGACGATGTCGATCTTCGCCTGGGTGTCGGGGTCGACCACTTGTGACACGAGGCTACTGAGCTTGATGGTGTCTTTCTGGTCCTCGAAGAGCTTGAGTTCCAGGGCCCGGTAGAGCCGCTCGTTCATCTTGTAGTTGAACTGCTTGCCATCGAGGGCCAGCGCGCCGATGTAGTTCATCAGCTCGCGACGGAAGTCGTCTTTCCGCGCGGCGGCGATGTCGATCTTCTCTTCCACCGAGCGCATCAGTCGCTCGTCGGGGTCGTCGTAGGCGCCGGTGAAGGGGTTGCGCACGCGCTCTTTCTGCGTGTAGGCCTTCACGTTGTCGATGTAGTTTCCACACAGTCGCTGAATCGCGGTCTCGTCGGCGGCGATGGCTTTCTGCACCTCGTTCTTGACGATGTCCTCGTACTCCTTCTTCACGAGGCCCAACAGGTCGCGGTAGCGCTTCTTCTTGTCCTCGTCGTTGATGAGGGAGTGGTTCTTGAGCCCACTCTCCAGCTCGTTGAGCACCATGAAGGCGTTGAGCGAGGGCGCGTCGCTGTCGCGCACCATGGCGTTGCTGATCTTGTCTTGCACGTAGCGAGGCGAGATGCCTTCCATGCCCTCGCGGACCGCCGACTTGCGCAGCTCCTTCACGTTGTCCTCGGTGAAGCCGGGCAAGGTGCGCCCATCGTAGAGCTTCATCTTCTGCAGCACCGTCAAGTTGGGCTTCTTCGGGTCTTCCAGGCGGGTGAGCACCGCCCACATGGCCGCCATCTCCAGCGTGTGCGGCGCGATGTGCTTGTGCACCCGCTTGGCGGAGAAGTCGCGGGCGTAGATGCGGGCTTCTTGCGACCAGCGCGTGATGTAGGGCACGTCGATCTTGATGGTGCGGTCGCGCAAGGCCTCCATGAACTCGTTGCTTTGCAGCTTGCGGTACTCGGGCTCGTTGGTGTGTCCGAGCACGATCTCGTCGATGTGCGTCTGCGCAAACTTCTTGGGCTTGATGACGTGCTCCTGCGAGGCGCCGAGCAGGTCGTAGAGGAAGGCCACGTCGAGCTTGAGCATCTCGACGAACTCGATGATGCCTCGGTTGGCCACGCAGAACTCGCCGTCGAAGTTGAAGGCGCGCGGGTCGGAGTCGCTGCCGAACTCGGCGATCTTGCGGTAGTTGATGTCGCCGGTGAGCTCCGTGCTGTCCTGGTTCTTCTCGTCCTTCGGCTGGAAGGTGCCGATGCCCACGCGGTCGCGCTCCGACAAGAGGAGGCGCTTCACGCGCACCCGCTCGATGAGCTGGGTCCAGTCGCCGCCCACTTGCTTGAGGCCGTCACGGAAGAGGTAGCGCGACACCGGGTCGAGGTCGCCATCGACCTCGATGCGGTACTTGGCCCTGCCTTTCACTTGCTTGTTCAGCTCCTCGACCACCTGCGCGCGCAGCTCGGGGGGCACCAGCCGCAACGGCTCCTCGTGCATGGGCGAGGGCACCACCTGCCCGTCGGGCAGGCGCCACTCGAAGGTGTAGAGCGCGCCCTCGTTCTGGCGGCTGTACCACTCCAGCCCCTTCTTGAAGAGGCGCACGATCGTGGACTTGGCGCTGCCGACGGGCCCGTGGAGCAGGATCACGCGTTTCTCGGGACCGAGCTGCAACGCGGCCGACTTCAGCACGTTGAGCAACTTCATCAGGTGCACGTCGATGCCGAAGACCGCGTCTTTCCCGTTTTCGAAGGGGTCGTCGAAGAACTTGTAGCGCACGATTGGCTTGCGATACTCGGTGTAGCTTTCCGTGCCGAACGACATGATCAGGTCGTAGAGCCGCTGGTAGGCGTTGCGCGTGACCTCGGGCTTCTGCCGGACGATCTCGAGGTAGTCGGCGAAGCTCCCCTCCCAGTTCTGCTCACGGAAACGCTCGATGTCCTGGAGCTGGGCGATCATGCCCAGGATTCCGGAAGGGTTCGACGGGGTCGACATGCACGTCCTCCAAGGGGTGGGGCGCCGCCCGCTGCACGGCCAAGCACCGTTGCCTCGGGCGACTGTCAGCTGCGAGGCAAAGAGCGGCTTTCTTGAGCATGCACCATCCGCGGCACGGATGCGAGCACATTCTTTGTAACCCCCAGTCACGGCTCGACTTCCCTGCCGAGGGTTGACGGGGCAAGAGCGGCGCGGCCACTGCCTCTATGCAACGAACCCTACTGGATGTGGAGTGGCTATCCGCAACGAGTAGGGCTAAATGCGTGACGTGACCGACGCCGACCTGCAACTGCTCCGTCTCGCCAACCCCTGGTTGCTCGATCCGGGCAGTTTTTCGGGGTTCGTCGCTCGCCGCCGGCCCCGCGACTACATCCCGAGGCGCCTCGCTGCGGCCGCCGGCTGGCCGACCGAAGCGCGCGCACACGTGCTCGCCGGGGCACGGCAGGTGGGAAAAACAACATTCCTCTGGGAACATCTCGCGGCTCGCGGCGTTCCACCGGTGTTCCTGAACGCCGAGGAGCTCTGGGTGCGTGCGGCGCTCGCGTCGCCCACCCGGGCGCTCGCCGACCTCCGGCAGCTTGCCCGTCCGGGAGCCCCGGTGTTCATCGACGAGGCGCAGTGGCTCCCCGAGGCCGGGCTGCTCATCAAGGGTCTAGTGGATGGCGGGTTGACAGGGCCGCTCTACGTGAGCGGCTCGTCATCCTTCCACCTGGCCTCACGCACCCGCGAGTCACTCGCCGGGCGCGCCTCGCGGGCCTTCATGCACCCGCTCAGCCACGCGGAGGTGTGCGCCGACCTCGATGGGGTGCCGCCCATGTTGCGCGCGAACGAGGCCCGGGCTCGTTTCCTCCGGCTCGCCGTCACCGGCGGCTACCCCGCCGCCTGGACAAGCGATGCACCAAGCGGCGTGCTCGCCGAGCTCGTTCACGCGCTGGTGCTCCGCGACGCGTCTGACCTGTTTCGCGTGCAGAACCTCGATGCATTCCGGCGTCTCCTGCTCCTGCTCGCCGGGCAGGTGGGAAGCCTGGTCAACTACGCCGAGTGGGCCTCGATTTGCGGCGTGTCTCGCGACACCGTTGGCCACTACGTCGACATCCTCCGGGAATCACAGATCATCTTCACCGTGTCGCCCTACGCGGCGGGCAAGCGCGCCGAGATCACGGGCCGGCCCAAGTTGTACTTCTGCGACAGCGGCATTCGAAACGCCGTCGTCGGTCACATGCAGGCGTTCGACGAGCGTCCCGACCGGGGAGCCGTGCTTGAGCAGGCCGTGGCCGCCGAGATCCGGAAGCACCTCGACCCCTTGTCCCCCGGCGACACCCTGCACTTCTGGCGGACAAAGGCCGGCGCAGAGGTCGACTTCATCTTCCATACGAAGGGCGAGCTGCTCGGCGTGGAGGTGAAAGCCTCCACATTACGTGAGCCCGAGCTCTCGCGCTCCGCCCGGAGCTTCATCGAGGGCTACGAGCCCCGTCGCCTCGTCGTGATCAACCTCGCGCTCGACGCACGTGATCGTGTCGGAAAGACCGAGGTGCGCTGGCTGCCCGTCGAGCGGATTGCCGAGCTGTGGACGGAGGCGCCGTCGCCCCCCGGATAGAGTCTCCCCCACATGGAGCCTTCGCACCGCACCAAGGGCCTCTTGCGGCTCACCATGGCCTGCAACGAACGTTGCCCCTTCTGCAACGTGCCGGTGGAGGACTACGCGGAGCCGACGCCGCAGGAAGAAGCCACGATGCGGGAGCTCGAGGCCTTCGTGGCCAGTGGCGAGCAGACGCTCACCATCTCCGGAGGCGAGCCCACGCTCCTTCGCAAGCGGCTGGTGCGCGTGGTCCGCGCGGCGCGAGCCCGTGGCGTGCCCAACGTGGAGGTCCAGACCAACGCGGTGCTGGTGGACGACGACTACGCGCGGGAGCTCGCCGAGGCGGGCGTCACCTCGGCCTTCGTGTCGCTCCTCTCCCACGTGGCCGTCCACCACGACGCCCTCGCGGGGCTCGAGGACGCCTTCGACAAGTGCCTGCGGGGTATAGACGCCTTCCTCGACGCCGGCATCGAGGTGACGCTCAACGTGGTGGTGGCCCGGCGCACGCAGCTCCTGCTCCCCGGCTACGTGCGCTTCGTGGCCCGGCGCCTGCCCCGGGTGAAGAGCATCAGCCTCTCCGCCGTGCAGCCCCACGGGCGGGCCGCGCGCGACGCGGAGCTGCTCCCCGACTACGACCTGCTCGCCCCCAAGGTGCGCGAGGCCCTCGACGTGGCCGACGGCTGCGGTATCCGCGTGCTCAACCCCTACTGCGGGCTCCCCGCCTGCGCCGGCTGGGACGACCACCTCGCTTGGTCGGTAGAGGCCATCGAGGCGCGCCAGGGCGGCTGGCGACCCACCCCGGGCATCGAGAACACCGGCGACAAGATCCACGGCCCGCCCTGCAAACGCTGCACCTTCCGGCCCGTCTGCGGGGGCGCCTGGCGCGCCTACTGGGAGGCGCGGGGGGGCGCGGGGATCCAGCCGCCGTCGGTGCTGGTGGAGCCCTGGGAGGGCAGCGGGCCCGACCAGACGGTGGTGCGTCGCCTCGGCCAGCTGGACGAGCCGGTGGCGGGCGCCACGCCCACGGTGTGGTTCTGGACCGACCGGCTCCAGCCGGGCGACGAGAGCTTGCCCTTCACCCACCTCGCGCTCGAGCTCAACGCGGCGCGCATCGCGGTGGACCAGCTCCGGCTCCTGCGCAACATGGCCGGTCGCCCGGTGCACGTGGGCCTGCGCGTGGGGGGCGACCCGCTCGACCTGGGCGCGATCCTGCACGTGCTCAGCGGGCTCGGCGTGGCCACGGTGGCGCTGATCGGGCCACCCCAGTGGGCGCCGATGGAGATCGCGCTCCGGAGTGCGTTTCCGAGGTTGGACGTGCGGCGGGTGGACCCGCCGGGTCGGGGGTGACGCGGAGGCCGCTATTCGCCGTCGTCGAGGGTCGTCGGGTCGCCGGGGTCGAACCACTCGGGCGGCGACCCGTCGGAGTTCGATTGCGGGCTGGTGACCGCGGTCCGGTACGCGAGGCGGCACAGGAAGCTGGGAGTTGGACCGGAAATCTCGACGGAACCGGTGACGCGGTGAAGAGTCGTCGCGGGGATCCAGTCGGTGACAGGCTTGAAGGACGTGGTGGTGTCCCGCGTGCGGACTCCGTTTCCACTACCCATGAAGGACCTCGCAGGAAGGATAGGTCGAGCGGCCCTGAGCGGCTCGACCCCTCAGCGACCTCCGAGCGGGACGCGGCGCAAGAGTGGCGACGCGATTACTCACCATCGTCGGCCACGCATCGGCCTTCGATGCAGGCCGGGGGCCAAGGACCGCTACACTTGTCGAAGCAGTCGCCCTCCCACTGCGAGATCAGCTCACGGACCTTCGGTGCGCCCTCGGCGTTCACGTACAGGTCACAGCCGAACGGGCACTTGCCGGAGATTCGACGACAGTCGTCCGTATCATCGCAATAGCTGGCGTCTTCGATAGCACCCCATACTTCGCTCTCGGCCGGGCCACAGGCGGTGAGCGTGGCGGCCGCCAGCAACCTCAAGGCCCGGCCGGACGCACGGGCTAGCACGCCGCACCACCAGCGAGGCAATTGTTGTTGCCAGCACCGATATAGTAGCTATCGGAGTTGCGATCCGCGTCGCCAACGAGCGCGTCGTAGTTGCTGACACTCCCGGACCCCCAGTTGCAGCAACCCCAACCCAGGACACACAGACGCTTCATGACGTAATACCTGAAGTAGTTCTCTATCTCGTAGCTGCTGAAGCCCTCGTCCTTGCTATCGCCGTGCGCGAAGTCGGCGGCGTGCACCAGTTCGTGCAGTATCGTCGCGGCGAGATCTGCCGCGACGCAGGCTCGTCCCTTGCGTTTGTCCGAACCCGCAGCGGCGTTCGCGACACCCAGAAGGGACTTGAGTTTCTTCAGGTAGGGGTCGAGCTGGAGCGTCAGCGTGTTGTCGTCGCTCGAATACTTGGCGGCACCGGTAATGGCGTAGCACTCAATCGTCGTGCGGTCCTCCCAGTAGAACACGAAGAACTCCCTTCCCAGCACCTGGTTCGAGAGGTCCCCCATCGCGGATCGCTCGTACACCGCTGCGGCGTCCTCGATCAGGTCGAGGTTCTCAAGCAGTACCGTCCATGCCGCGTTGATCAGCCACTTGTAGTCGTCACACGATGGGCGACGGTCGAAGTACTCCTCCGCCTTGACGTCATCGTCGGCCTGGATCAGCGGTGTCTCGCAGTCACAGTGGGCGTCCACCCGCTCGTAGTCGACGGGGGCCGTCACCGTGGTGAGCGTATAGTCCGAGTCCATGTCGCCGAACTTGAAGGACTCCCCGCGCGCCCCCGCTCGCCCCACGAGCCCCTCCCACGGCGTGGGCCTGCCATTGCGCTGCGGCCGCATCCACGCCTCGCGCACCTCCGCCCAGCCGACCTCCCGCTCGCGGTGGCTGTCGAAGTTGGCCTCGGCCACGATCGCGCCGCGCACCGCGCGATGGAAGCGGAGGTGGGGCTCGGCCGCGCCCACGCCCTACGCCCGCCGCACCGCGACGGCGGTGGACACCGTGGCCTGGCCCGGCGCGGCGCCCGCCGTGCTCTGGCAGAACGCCACCCCGAACTGCACGAACATGTCCGAGCCCGCCGTCACCGTCAGCTCCGAGGTCGTCGTCTCGCCGTTGCTCGTCCGGTAGCTCGCGCCCTCGAGTTTCGACCACGTCGACGGCGCCTGGATGCTCGTCGCCGCCGTGCGCACCGCGAGCTGGCACTGGAAGTTGCCCGACAGGCCCGCGATCACGAAGGCCGCGTTCACCTTGCTCACGTCGATCGCCGGGATCCACCCCGTCACCGCCACGTAGCTGTCGGTGGTGGTGTTGAAGGCCTGCAGCTCCTGCGTCATCGTCCCGACGATCGAGCCGCAGGAGAGGTACGACACCTGCACCTCCACGTCGGCCTGCCCGTCGGTCGGCGCCGTGCCCCCGAGGTAGTAGGAGAAGCCGAAGCGCACGAACATCTTGCCCGCCGTGGTGGCCGCGACGCTCAGCACCGTGGTGTTGGACTCCCCGGCGCCCGTGTAGGGGCCCGCCCCGGAGATCGCCGCCCAGTCGCCCGGGTCGTCGGGGCGCACCAGCGCCACCTGGATCGCCGGCTTCACGTTGAAGGTCGGCGCCGTGCCGCCCAGCTGCACCGACTTGCGCTTGAGCACCATCTTCACGTCGCTCAGCCCGGTCGCCGGCATCCAGTCCGTCACCGGCTCGAACTGCTCGGCGGTGACGGTGGTGCGCACGCGGCGCGTGGTCGGCTGGCCGGTCTTTCCACAACCCATCGGGATCCTCGGGAACGCCATCATCCTACGGCGCGCGCGCGCTGCAAGCCGCGGGCCAGGGGGCCATGGCGGTCGAGACAAATCCTGGCAAGAGCGGCGGTCGCGACGGGGCGGCAACAAGTCCCCCGGATCGACCGGTCCCCAAGCGTTGCTGCCACGCCAACATGCCATTGGGCACACCCTTTGCTACCACCCATCCCATGTTCCTCGTCCTCCTGGCCTGCATCCCACTCGACGTCGACTTCGCCAAGTCCCTCACAGAGGTGAACGGCTGCGCCGACATCAAGATCTACGCGAACAACGCGGAGAGCACCGTCGCGCTCTTCTTCGAGTCGGAGGGCCTCGTGACCGCTGCCTGCGCGGGGGAAAACACCCATGCGTGGGATCTCCCCGAGGCATCGGTGTCGCTCTACGTGCAACAGGGCTCGCGCCTCACCTCGCAGTCCTGCACCGACGTGTACGTGAGCGGCGAGGAGCCCGTCGTCGGCCGGACGTGGACGGCCACGAGCGGTCGCGCAGGCCTCGACCTCGTGCCCGGAGGCGACCCGGACACCTGCCCCGAGGCCCACGCCGAAGCCACGCTCAACCTCACCGGCATCACCTTCACCGCCGACGACTCGGGCGAGGAGGTGACTGTCGACGCGTTCACCATGGAAACCAGCGTTGGCTGGCTTCCGGGCTAGCGCTCCGGCGTGCCCAGGGACGGCCTATGCCCCCCTGGATGCGACAAAGGGGAAACTATGCCACCCGGAACGCGAAACCGGGGACCTCCGAGAACACCCGCTCGACCCACGAGCCGGGCACCCCCTTCGATATTCGGCGTTTGTCCGTATACCAAGGCCCGGGCGAAGGCGCGAATCTACCCGAATGTCGCATCCAGTGGGGCATAGCTCCAAAGCTGTCGCATCCATGGGGGCATAGTTCTGCGAGTGGCGCATCGGAGGGGGACAGGTCCCCCGTCCGGCCTAGAACCCCGCCTGCAAGCGCACGAACAACCCATGCTCCGGCTCGTCCGGCGTGGCCTCGTCCGTCCCGCGCTCGTAGAAGGCGCCGAGCGACACCTTGTCGACGAAGTCGTGGGCGAGTCCGGCGCTGATCGCGTCGTTCGCGTCCTTGTCGGTGGCGCCGTCCGGGTCGAAATGATCGTAGCGGACGAGCAGGTAGCCGTACTTCGGCATCCCCGGCATGAGGGTGGCCGAGTAACCACTGCCCGAGATGTCGCCCTGGCTCCGACCCACGTACTCGCCCCAGAGTGTCAGGTACGGCATCTTGTAGCCCAGCGCGCCCACGTAGGTGAGGATCGCGTCGGCGTCCGGTCCCTGGCCGTTGTAGTTCACGAACGCCGTGATGGGAAGCTTTGACTTGTCTTTCTTGGCGAGCGGGTCGACCGACAGGCGCGCCTGCACCGACTTCCCGGCGTTGACCTCCAACTTGTCGTAGCCCTCCCCATTCATCACGGCGGCACCCCAGGACACCACGCCGCCGGCGTGCTCGCCCGCGAGGTTGACGCCGAGGTCGGCGCTGCCCAGCACCTTCTGGCTGTCGGTGAACACCTTGCCGATCCAGCGCGTGCCGAGGAACTTCTCCTGGTAGGGCACGTAGGGCGTGTCGATCATGCCTGCGCGCACGCTCATGCCCGGCGCCCAGTCCTTCCACTCGAGGTAGGCGTGCTTCAGGAACGCCCGGTACTTGGTGTCGAGCGTGTACTCGGTGCCGGTGCTGTCGACGAGGGCGTCGAAGCGTCCCACGTCGAGGGTCAGGCGGGCAGACAGGCGCTTGCTGATCTTGGCCTTCCCGTACAGGTAGGCACGATCGACGGCGAACTCGTTGTAGCCGTCGCTCCCATCGGTCAGGTCGTAGCCGTAGTGCGTGTAGATGGTGGCGCCGAGCTCCACCTCTGGCTTGGGCTTGTCCTCTGCGAGCGCGAGGTTGGCGAGCAATGAAACGAGCATGAGTCACCCGGTTGAGCCTGGCGACTGTATGGCCGTCCGAGTGACAGGCGCGTGACGACTTCGCTATTTCACCGACACATCCTTTCCGCTGTCCGACCACTCCCAGAAGCTCCCGTCGTAATTGCGCACCGCCGTGTAGCCCTCGTCGGTGAGCATCAAGGCCACCATCGCGGCGCGCACCCCGCCCGTGCAGTAAACGGTGATCGGCGTCTCCGGGTCGGGCGCGATCGGCGTCTGCGGGCCGCGAACGATGGCGATGCCGAGGAAGGTGGTCCACGGGCGGTTGAGGGCGCCCGGGATGTGCCCTCCCCTGGCCTCGCCGTACTTGCGGGCCCCGGCGAACTCCTCGGGCTCGCGCACGTCGAGCAAGATGCCACCGGGATCGTAGAGGCTCTCCATCGTGGCTCGCATCGCCTCGTTGGGCTCGGGCTGGAACTGCCCGAGCGGCGCCGTGGCCGGCATCAGCTCCTTCTCACCTGTCCACTTCTGCATGCCCCCGCGCAGCACGTACACATCGTCGTGACCAAGGTAGGTCAGGTCCCACCAGAGGCGGCCCTCCTCGCCCCAGCCCTTGTCCCAGGCGCCTACCACCAGCACCGGTCGCGACTGGTCGACACCGTTCTGGGCGTAGAACTGGGCCACGCGGGCCGGGTCGCCCAGCTTGCCGCTGAACAGGCCGCCGGTGGTGGCGTCTTTCCAGTTCACGCGGGGGGCGCCGGGGATGTGCCCCTCGGTCATGTAGGCGAAGGCGCCACGCGCATCGAGCACCCGCGCGCCCTCGCCCAGGAGCCGCGCGGCCTCGGAGGGGCTGACGAGGGGACCGGCCACGGCGAGAGCGACGAGGATCAACATCGACCCAGGTTAGCATCGGCACGTGATTGTCACCGCGATCGACCGTCCCACGCTGGCGCGCATCGAGGCCGCGGCGAAGGCGGGCGAGCCGATGCGCCTGTCCGTGTCCATGGAGGCGGTGTCGAAGAGCGCGCGGGCGCTCGGCCTGCGGATCGACGAGCTGGTGCCCTTCTTCCACGCGGTGGACGACCCGGCGCTGCGCCCCTTCCTGGCGCCGGAGGCCCGGGGGAGTCGCGTGGCGGTGAGCGTCGTCATCCCCACCCACCGGCACGCGCCGATCGGCCTCGACGCCTTCGGCCTCCAAGACGTGGAGACCGAGGTGATCGTGCTCGCCAACGGCAGCGCCGACGTGGGCGTGCGCGTGCCCTGGGAAGGTCACGGCGCCACGCGAAACCGGGGCGTGGCGCTGGCTCGCTTCCCCTACGTGTGTTTCAGCGTGGACGACGCGCTGCCGCTCGGCGCGGGTTTCCTACGGACGATGGTCGAGACGCTGGAGACGAGCGGCGCCGACGCGGTGACCGCCCGACAAGTGCCCTGGCCCACCGCCGATCCGGTGACGCGCCTGCGACTGCGCACCTGGACCCCGCCCAGCGAGACCACCCACGCCCCCCTCGACAACGTGTGCGCGCTCTACCGCCGCGAGGCCCTGGAGCGCGATCCCTTCGACCCGGTGCCCATCGCCGAGGACTGGCTCTGGGGACGCCGGCATCGCGTCGGCTACGCGCCAGGCGCGACCATCGCCCACAGCCACCCCCGCGGTTTCCGCGACACCTACGCGCGCACCCGCGACATCCACCGCGAGCGCATCCGCGCCGGGGAAGTGCCGCGCGTGCCCGACGCGGGCTCGCTCCTCCGGGCGATCCCGTCGACCCTGGGTCGCGACATGCCCGGCGCGCTCGGCGAACTTTTCGGCCAGTGGGCCGCCACCCGATAGAGTGCCAAAATGCTCATCGCCGCCCGCATCGCCGTGGGGATCGTGGCCCTGCTCCACGTGCAGTTCCTCGTGCTCGAGATGTTCCTCTGGCAAACGCCGACGGGCTTGAAGATCTTTCGGCAGTCGGCGGAGAACGCCGCGCTGACTGCCGTTCTCGCGAAGAACCAGGGTCTCTACAACGGCTTTCTCGCGGCGGGCCTCGCGTGGGGCATCCTGCTCTCCGTGCAGGGCGCAGCCCACGCCCGCGCGGTGATGTGCTTCTTCCTCGGCTGCGTGATCGTGGCCGGGCTCTACGGGGCCGCCACCGCCGCGAAAAACATCCTCTTCATCCAGGCGATCCCCGCGATCATTGCCCTCGCGCTGGTCCTGGCGGCGTAGCTGCGCGTCCTCCAAGGGCCTACGGTCTAAGGCCTACAGCCTAAGAGAGAATCGCCCTCAAACACCCCACCCCATACACGACGCTCCGCCACGGCGAGATCGACCGCGTGCCCTCGGCGTAGTGGGTCCGCACCGGTCGCTCGGCCACGCTGACGCCCTGGCGAAAGAGCCACGCGAGCACCTGCTGATCGAACACGAAATCGTCAGAGAAGGCCCCCAGGGGCATCGCTCGGAGCAGCTCCGCGCGGAAGGCGCGGGCGCCCGTGTGGAGGTCGGTGTGCCCAGTGCCGAAACGCCAGTTGGCCAGCCCAGTGAGGGCCTGATTGCCGAGACGTCGCCAGGCAGGGATGACGGTGGGGTCGGCCAGGAAACGCGACCCGAGGGCCACCGGCGCCTCGTCGAGCGCGTCGAGCAGCGCGATCACATCGACGGTCGCGTACTGGCCGTCGCCATGGAGCAAGGCCACGCGCTCGGCGCCCGCCTCGAGCGCCGCCGCGTAGCCCGCCTTCTGCGCGGCACCATAGCCTCGGTTCGTCGGGTGACGGATGGCGCGCACGCCATAGGGCAGTCGCATCGCGGGGTCGCTGCCATCGTCGACCACGAAGACCAGGAAACCCGCGGGGATCTCGCCGAGCACGCGGTCCAAGGCCGCCTGCGTGTCGAGCGTCGGGAGCACGAGGGCGTTCATCGGGACACGTCCCGCCAGCGGGCGCGCGCCGTCCACAGCCGCCCCAGCATCGCCCACTCGCCGAGCGACCAGTCACTCGCATCGGCGCGTCGCTCACGCCAGTAGGTGGGGGCGTCGAGGGCGCCCTCCACCATGCCGCGCAGCGCGCTGAGCTGCGCCACGAGGCTCACCTTCTCGCCCGGTCCTCGCCCCACTGCCGCCAGCCCCGCGAAGGCGGCGTAGCGCGCCGCCGTGGCCACCGGCATCGCGGCCAGCGCCGACAAGGGGAGCGAGCGCACGGCGGCGCGCACCCGGTTCCGCTCGATGAGGCGGAGTTTCTCGGGCGATACCCGTCCCCAGGTGGCGCCGAGATGGTGTTCCACCAAGGCCTCCGGCACCGGCCGCACATCCACGCCCCGCCGCAAGAGGCGCAAAGACAGGTCCACGTCCTCCCCGAAGCTCCCGTAGCGCTCGTCGAAGCCGCCGAGGGCGTTCCACGTGGAACGAGCGATGAGCACGGCCGCGCCTGAAAAACCGCCGGGCGCGCCGGGGAGCGAGGTGGCGTCGGGGCCGTTGCGCCCACGCGCCCACACCGCGCCGTCGGGGAAGAAGCCGTGGCCGATGTTGTCGAGGCGGCCGGAGCCGTCGGCCAGCCGGATGCGGGGCTGGTACACGCCTGGTCCCTGCCAGGCCCCAGCCAGCGCCGCGATGCACCCCGGGTCGAGCCGCGTGTCGTCGTTCAACAACAGGATTTCACCTGTTGTTTCGCGCGCCCCGGCGTTGGCGGCGCGGGCGTAGCCCACGTTGGTGTGCAGCTGTAGCGCCGGCGCTCCGGTCACCGGCAGGCGATGGTTGCTCACCACCACCAGCGTCTCGTCGGCCTTGCGACTCTGTCGCGACAGCGACGCGAGGCACTCGTCGAGGAGGCGCCCACCCGCGTGCGTGACGACGACCGCCGAGATCCTCGGCCCTACTGGCACAGCTCCTTGACCTTCTTGCTCGCGTCGAGCGCGCCGTTTCGTGCGAGCTCCACGGGACCGGGCACCGGCGGGTCGCCGCCCTCGTAGAGCGCGCGGTTCTCCGCCGCCGCCGTCTTGAGCTTCGCCGCCGCCTCGCTGGCGCGGCCGCCCGCGGCGATGGCCTGCATGGCGGCGGCACGAGCCACCTGCGCCGAGGTGGGCAGGTCGAGGTAGTCGATGTCACGCGCGCGGGTGACCGCGATCTGCGAGGCCCGCTCGGTGTCGAAAGCGAGGCGATCCGCGCCGTCGATGACCGTGGAGAACTGGTCGCGTCGCTCCTTGAGCGCCTCGCGCCGCGCCTCCACCGATTCACGGCCTGCCTGGGCGGCCGGGTCTTCCGGGTTGGGCTCGGGCAGGTCGCCCGCGCTCGCCAGCGACAGGGGCATCGCGGGCCAGGTCTCGCTGTCGTCGGGGCGTACGACGAGCTGGTAGTGCGCGGCCGACATCACCAGCGCCACCGCAGCCTGGTTGTAGGCCTCGCGCCACGCGCGGAGCCGCTCCACCTCGCGCGCGGCTCGCTCGGCAAGCCGGTCGGCGTCGGCAGCCACGGCCTCGGTGCGCAAGGTGTAGTCGGCCCAGCGAGCCTGCTCCTCGGCCTCCTTGGCGTCGGCGCCGAGACGGCTGGCGCGGGAATAGGCTTCCTGAGCCATCTCCGCCATGTTGTAGGGCTGGGTGGGCGGGGCGCCCTCCACTGCACTGCCGAGCGCGCTGTCGATGCCCTTCGCGGCCTCGGCCCCCGCGTCGGACGCCTTCGCCGCGTCCGCCTCCGCCGCCACCAGCGCCGCGTCGAGGCTGGCCCAGGCCTCGGTCTCCGACTCGTGGGCGGCCTCGCAGGCCTTTCGCGCTTCCCACCAGCCGCAGCTTCCGAGGAGGAACAGGAGTATCGACATCGGACGGATGCTACCTCAACTAGCGTGACGCCTCGCCGCGGCCATGCACCCAGACCGCCCCGGCGCGGCCATCCAGAGTCACCTCCATGCCATCGCGAAGGATCGCGGTCGCACCCCGCACGTTGGCGACCGCCGGCAGCCGGTACTCCCGCGCAACAACAGCGCCGTGGGACAGCATGCTGCCGAGCTCGACGACGAGGCCCGCGGCGCGCGCGAAGAGCGGTGTCCACTGCGGGTCGGTCGACGGCGCCACGAGGATCTCGCCGGCGACGAGTCGGTGACCCTCCGCCGGGTCGTGCAGGACCCGAACTCGACCGCGAGCCACCCCGGGCGACACACCCAGCCCGTCGAGTCGCGCTCCGGCGCGGGGCACCGGCACCGACTCGTCGCCACGCAGGAAGTCGGGAGGGCTGGCCGCTGGGGGATCGGCCTCGCGGGCGCGAGCCGTCGCCAGGATCTCGTCGCGAGGCAGGCCGAGCTCTCCACGCTCGAGGAACCTGATGCGGGCCGCGTCGCCGGGGAAAATCGATTCGCCGAGGATGAGCAGCCGTCGCTTGAGTGACCAGAGAATGCGGTCGAGCTCGTAGCGCTGCTCCTCTCGGAGAGCGAGGTAGGCGCGGGCCAGGCCGACAGCGCCGCGCAGGAAGGGGCCGAGCTCTCGCATCCGCCCCTCGGCCACGCGATCGTCCACCGCCGCGAGGGGACGGGCGCGCGCCAGCTCGGCGAGTCGCAGGACGGTGGCCGGCTGTTCCGCCCAACGGGAAGAGAAAAGTTCCCAGCTCGCGTCCGAGCGGTGACCATGTCGCGACAAGAACTCATCGATGGTGACGGGCGTGAGGAGGGCGAGCTCCGCGTTGATGCGCGAGGTGACGCTCCGCCCCGGGGGGGCGAGGAGCAAGTTCCGGTCGGCCTCGTCGAGGTTGCCCTCGGTCCATTGCCACCACAAGTTCGCGAAGAGCAGCGAGGTGATGTGGACCTTCACGTAGTCACGGAGGATCGGGTCGGCGGTGGCGATCGCCTCGGCGGGCGCGGCGGCATCGAGCACCGCCAGCCGCGACGGCAGACCGGCAGCGAACTCGCGCCAGGCGAGGTGATTGGTGAACGGGTTCCACCGGAAGCGTTGCCAGCGTTTCTCGCGCGCCGTGGTGGCGAGGATCGATCGGTACACGCGCAGATCGGCCGGCGCGGCCGCGCGTTTCACCCAGGCCTCCACCTCGTCCGGCGGGAAGAACTCGAGCATGAAACGAGGGGGCGGGAACCCGGGCCACTTGAAGGCGAGGTGACGAAACACCGTGGCGTTGAGGTAGGGATGGCCGCGCACCACGCGCAGCGGCGGGTCGCCCCCGAGGAAACGCGCGCTCGTCTCGGGGTAGTCGATGAAGTGGCGGAGCACCGGCTCGAGCACGCTCCAGCCGAGGGGCGTGGTCCCGTGGGGGAAACGTTCCCCGATGAAACGGCGTGTCCACAACACGGCGCCCCCCCGGGGGAGCCGTGCGGCCGTGGTGATGGGTCGCGACTGGAGCACCACGAAGCGCCCGCCGCGATCGAAGGCCCACTCCACGTCCTGCGGCCCGCCGAGCAAGCTCTCGGCACGCAAGCCGAGCCGGGCGAGCGCCAGCAAGTCGGGCTCGGCGAGCTTTCGCGCGTGGGGCGCCTCCACGCGGCGCTGCACGAGTCCCCCGGGGCCCACGCCGGTCTCCTCGACCTGGGTGGCAATGTCCTCGTGCAAGCGCTCCAGGCGCACGCGGGCGAGCACGCGCTGCACGGGGCGCGGTGTCTGGCGAGGACGTCGCAAGCGGTATCGATCCGGGACCACCGTGCCGCTCACCAGCCCTTCGCCGAGCCCCCAGGCAGCCTCGACCACCATCTCCCGCCAGGAGCCCGACACCGGGTCGATGGTGAACATCACGCCGGCGCAACGGGCGTCGACCATCGACTGCACCAGCACCGCCATCGACGCGATCCGCGAGGAACCACGGTAGCTCTGGGCGCCCGCGGCGCTGGCCCACACCGCGCGCACCGCGTCGGCGAGACCGCTCGGCAACACCCCGAGCACGCTGGCGTACTGTCCCGCGAAGCTGTGTTCCTTGCCGTCCTCCCCCAGCGCGCTCGAGCGAACCGCCATCACCGGCGCCGGTGCAAGCAGCGGGAAGGGAATGGTCGCCACGCGGAGCCGTGCCGCGATGTCGGGGTCGTCGGGACGCAGGTTGTTTGCGGCCAGCACGGTGTCGAGGGCATCGACCGGGAGCACCCAGGACTCGGGCACCGGCAGGCCCCTGTCCAGCAGCCGTCGCAGGGCGCCGGCCTTGCCGCCGATCCGCTCGGCCGGGGCAGTGGCGAGGGGGAGCAACACCTAGAAGTCGTCGCCCTTGCCCTTGCCTTCTCCCGATGGGGGTGGCGCCTGCTTCTTGAGGTTGATCCGCAGACCGTCGACGGGGCTCTCGCCGACGGTCACCGGGTAGCGCTCGGCCCGTCCCTGCGGATCCTGGGGCCCGGGCTTGCCGTCGCCGTCCTCGTCGATGGCGGCCTCGACGTACACCTTGCCGGTGCCCTGGGGCACGGCGAGCACGAAGTCTCCCGGCCGGGGAAGGCGTATGCTCGCCACGATGCCGGGCTGCGAGCCGTGACGCGAGTGATCGCCGTCGAAGGCGTCGATGCGAACTTCGCCGCGACTGTAGGCGTCAAAGCTCACCTTGCCGCGCACCTCCACGGTGGGACCGGCGGCGGCCCCGGGCGAACCGGGCGTGCCCGGCTTCGGCTCTTCGGGGATCCCCGGGGCCGGTTGGCCCGGCATGCCCGGCTGCACCGCCACCTGGCCCGGGGGCGGCTCGTTGGGATTTCCCGGCTTCGGCGGCTCCGGCACCCCAGGCTGGGGAGTGCCCGCGTCGCCCGGCGCGGGACCGGCAGCTTCGCCCGGCCGGGGGGCACCCGCGGGCGCGGGGGCCGGCTCGTCCGGGACACCCTCGCCGTGGGGCGGCGCGTCGGCAGGGCCGGGCGTGGCCGCGCCGCCGCCGGGGGTCGGTTGTCCAGCCGCTTCGCGAGCCCCGGCGACGATAGGATCTTCGCCGCAACCGGCCAACAGGCCGAGGAGCGTGGCGAGCGCTACAAGCCCAAGTCTCATGCTCCGGTACTATATCTGCCACATGACACGACTCCTGGGCATGGTCGCGGGTGCTTTCCGCGTGGTCCTCACCCCGCAGATCTCCCTGATGGTCACGAAGGTCTACATCCCCTTCCTGTTTCCGCTTACCTTCTTCATCGCGATGGCCGCCTTGGCCACCGACGAGCTGATCGGGATGAAGGCAGGCTTTTTGCCCGCACCGGTAAACTTCTACGTGGCGGCAGGCTTCTTCGTGGCCGGCCTCCTCGTGCTTGGCATCACCTACGCCGAGCTGGTCTTCGAAGGGGCCGGGAGCCCCTCGCCCACCGCCGGACGCACCACGCGGCTCGTCCGCAGCGGAATCTACCAGTACTGCAGGAATCCCTCGGTGCACGGTAAGCTCCTGGGCTTTCTGGCCGTGGGGATCGCGCTCAACTCCACCGCTTTCGTCTTCATTCTCGCGCCGCTCCTGCTCGCGGGGAGCCTCTACGAGAAAGTGTGGCGCCAGGAGCCGCAGCTCGTAGACATCTTCGGCGATGAGTACGTGAAGTACCAGAATGAAGTACCACTTTTCATTCCGTGGGGCCTGATTGGCCTCAAGTCGCCCTTCCGCTCGCTATAATCACGCCCCCAACAGGTCACGGAGTACTCGTGGACATCACTCTTCTCAACCCGCCCGAGCAGCTGCGCGTGTGGGCCGGCATTCCAAAGGCAATGGCCTATGGTGTGTACTGCTTCCCGCCCCTTGGCCTGATGTACATTCAGGCCGCTGTCGAAAAACGTTCCAAGTACAAGGCTGAGATCTTCGACCCGGTGGTCGACGACCTCGACTACCCCGAGTTCGAGGCGCAGCTCAAGCGCTATCCGCTCGACCTCGTGGGCATCAGCACCTACACGCACTCCCTGCCCGACGTGCAGATGACGGTCAACACGGTGCGTAAGCTCAACCCGAACGCCAAGATCGTGCTCGGCGGGCCGCACTGCTCGATGTTCCCCGACTACGCCATCCAGGTGCAGGGCGCCGACGCGATCCTCACCGGCGACGGCGAAGACGCCTTCCTCGAGATGGTGCAGAACTACGACGCCGGGAAGTCCTGGGAGGGCATCGACGGCCTGTGGTTCAAGCAAGACGGCCAGATCGTCAAGAACAAGGAGCGTAAGAGCACCAAGTCGCTCGACGCCTACCCCTGGCCCGACCGCAGCCGCACGCGCTTCCGGGAGTACTACCTCCCCGGATGCAAGCAGCCGCTCAACACCACGGCGATCACCAGCCGCGGCTGCCCGCACTCCTGCCCCTTCTGCCTCACCTACAAGAAGCAGTACCGGATGCGGGACATCGACAACATCCTCGACGAGGTCGAACACTGCGTGAGCCTCGGCATCACCGAGGTGCACTTCATCGACGACTTGTTCACCCCGAACAGCCAGTGGGCGATGAAGTTCTGCGACGGCATCGAGCGCCGGAGCCTCAAGTTCAACTGGGGCTACAAGACCACGATCGCCGGCACCACCCGCGAGCAGATCCGCCGTTGCGGCGAGACCGGTTGCACGAAGATCCACTTCGGCGTCGAGTCCACCAACAACGAGGGCCTCGACGTGTGGGGCAAGCACTGCGACACCGACGACGTGCACCGCGTGTTCAAGTGGTGCCGCGAGGAAGACGTGCGCAGCGTGGCGTACATCATGCTCGGTGGCCCGCACGAGCGCTCCATGGAAGGCGCGGTCAAGAACATCGAGGAAATGATCAAGCTCGACGCCGACTACGCCGTGTTCGCGATCTTCTCGCCCTACCCGGGCACCGAGAGCTTCGAGGATGGCGCCAAGAAGGGGCTTTTCGCCGCCGACTGCTGGGACCGTCTGATGAAGGATCCCCTCTGCGGCGTGGAAGTGCCGGCCTGCTGGGAAGAGCACCTTTCCAAGGCTCAGATCCTCGAGCTGCTCAAGATCGCGCATCGCAAGTTCTACTTGCGGCCCCGCTTCGTGGCGCGCACCGCCGCCAGCGTGGCCAGCACGGCCGAGATGAAGCGCATGATCCAGGGCGGGCTCTCGATCTTCAAGCTCGAGCTGCTCAACGACAAGAGCCGCACGGCGCCGGTCTAGGCGCGAGCGCCGCCGCGGGGCGATAGGTGAGGCTGATGCTGAGCAGCTTCACCGTCTCCGGCTTCCGTTGCCTCGGGAACCTGGCGGTGCCCCTCCGCCGGGTGAACTTGGTCACGGGGCGCAACGGCGCCGGCAAGACGACGCGGCTGGAAGCCCTGCGCCTCTACGCCGACGCGGGAGCATGGGAAACACTCATCGAGGTGATGCAGGAGCGCGGCGAGCATCGAGCTGGCCGGGACCCCTGGGAGGCCGCCAAGACGTTTCTTGTCGGTCACGTCGAGACGGCCGGAGGCCTCACCCGCGGGCGGGGTCCCGGCCGCTGCGGATTCGAGTCCCCCGAATTCGGCAAGCGAGAATTGTTCCTGGGCTGGTCGGCAAACGGGAAGTTCAACCCTGCGCTCAACCGGCCGGCAAACGCCAGCGCGGTCCACGCCTACAGCACGAGCAACCTCAGGGACGGTCCGGGCAAGCCCGATGGCGTGTCTGACCAGATCGTGCAGGTTCACTCGGCAGGTGGATGGCAGGGGGGCCAGCGTCCCGAGCCGGTCTTTCCGCTACGGGTGGTGCCGCTCATCGGTCTTGCCAGCGAACGGTTGTTCGAGCTCTGGGGCGGCGTCGAGTTCACGGACGCCGAGAAGTCGGTGCTCGAGGCGATGCGGGCGCTGGTGCCCGACGTAGAGCGCGCCAGTTTCCGCCAGCGTGAGGACCGCGCGGCGTCATTCCCAGCCGTGAAGCTGAAGGGGACCGATGGCGCCGTACCAATGGCGGCCCTGGGGGAGGGTGTGCAGCGAGTATTCGCCTTGCTGTGCGCGGTCTGGGGGGCCAAGGGTGGCATGCTACTCGTAGACGAGATTGACACCGGGTTGCACTTCCGCGTTCAAGAGCACGTCTGGCGGGCGGTTCTCGACGCCGCCGCAGCCGCCGACGTACAGGTCGTCGCGACGACGCATAGTGCCGATGCGGTGCGGGCACTTGCGCGGGCGGCGGGCGGCCGGGAGAGCGAGGCCCAGGTGGTGAGGCTCGACTCCAGCGGCGGTCGCCGGTCGGCCCACGTGTTCGCCGACGCCACCGCATTCGAGATGGTGCTGGGCGACGAACTCGAGGTCCGCTGATGTTGGCGCGGTGGGTGTTCGAGGCGGAGGATGACAAGCATCTGGTGGGCCAACTGGCTCGCGCGCTTCGCGTCGGCGAACTCCCTTCCGAGCCGCACGTCCTCGGTGGCAACGACACGGAGAAAATCGACATCCAACTCCGCCAGGAGTGGAGGCGAATTGTGTTCGTCCTCGACGCCGATCACCCGCCCAACGGCGGGGTGAAGTCCACGTGGCGTCGTCTCCAGAGCGCGTTCTCTTTGCACAACCATGCCTTGCCCGACGAGCTTCCTCCTTCGGGACTGGTGCACTCGCTGCACGATGGGCGTAGCGTCGCGGCCTGGATCTTCCCCGACAACGTCAACGACGGCGCGATGGAGGAGTTCGTCACGCGCTACCTCCTGCCCGACGGCGACTCGCTCCTCGCCCATGCCCGCGATGTCGTCGCCAAACTCCAGGCCAATCGAGATGGACAGCCGCGTCGCGAGCCAGCCGCACGGTTCTCCGAGAGGTCAAGCGAGAAGGCAGTGGTTCGAAGTTGGCTCGCCTGGCAAAAGCGGCCAGGCCTGCCGCCGGGACTCGCCATCAGGGAGAGCGCCCTGCGGGTAGACCGCGACCGCATCGGGGTGTTCGCGGCGTGGCTCGGGCGCGCCCTCGCCGACGAGGTCACGCCCACCGGCTAGCCGCGCGCTGCCCGCCGCGACGCGACCCACGCGAGCTCCTGGTCGAGGAAGGAGCAGGGCGTGCGTCCCGCTTGCGCCTTCGCACGCATCTCACGACGAGCCGTCGCGATATCGAGCTGGTTCGCACTCGCGTACACCTCCACCGCGCGACGGCCGAGCCTAAGGCACAGCGCGATGTTCTCCTCGGGACTGCGAAGGAGCGCCTTGCGACGCTCCTGATCCGCGATGTCGTCGATCACACGCATCCTGTTGAGTGTACGCGCCACGGCGCGCGCGGGGAAGGGCTGAACCCGGGCCAAGCTTCCGCGTGCGGAAAGGAACGATTCCGTGATACGGTAAGGACGTGAGCAAGATCACGTCCAAGCTGCAGGTCACCGTGCCCAAGCTGCTCGCGGAGCAGTACGGCCTCGCCCCCGGAAGCGAGGTGGTGTTCGAGCCCATGGGCCCGGTGATCGTGTTGCGCCCGGTCACGCCTCGGGCCCCGCTCACGCTGGAGGAACGGCTGTCGCTGTTCGACGCCGCTTCCGAGCGGGTGCGCGCTCGCCCATCCGCGCCTGCGAGAAGCGACCGGGGATGGACGCGCGAGGAGCTCTACGACCGTGTTCCTCGTTGACAGCAACGTCGTCGTCTACCGGTTCGACACGGCCTTCCCCGGGAAGCAGGCTGCGGCCGAGGCGCTGATTCGCGCCGGCATTGCCTCCGGCGAGCTGCGACTCCCGTACCAGGCCCTGGTGGAATCCATGGCGGCGCTCACCAGGCCGCGGCGCGACGGGTCACCCGCCATCTTGCCCGCCGACGCGGCCGCGCGAGAGCTCGAAGAGCTGAGCCTCTCCGCCACCGTGCTCTACCCCGATGAGCGCGTGTTCCACACCGCGCTGCGGGGCGCCCTCGCCTACCAGTTACCCTGGTTCGACGCCCTGGTCTGGGCGGTGGCTGATCGGCACGGCATCCCCACGCTCTACACGGAAGACTTCGGCGCGGGGCGTATCTACGGCCGCACCCGGGTGGTCAACCCCTTCGCGCCCTCGCCGACACGATAGCGGCCCCCCATGGACGCCCAGGCCCTCGCCGATCGCCACGGTGCTCGGAACTACCACCCGCTCCCGGTCACGCTGGTGCGCGCCGAGGGCGCCTACGCCTGGGACAGCGAGGGCAAACGTTACCTCGACATGCTCAGCGCCTACTCGGCGGTGAACCAGGGCCATCTGCACCCGCGTATTGTCGCGGCCGCCGTGTCGCAGTTGGGCAAGGTGGCGCTCACCTCGCGCGCATTCCACAGCGAGCCGCTCGGTCCCTTCCTCGCCAAGCTCTCGGCGGTGTCGGGCTTCTCCCGCGTGTTGCCGATGAACACCGGCGCCGAGGCCGTGGAAACGGCCATCAAGGCGGCGCGGAAGTGGGCGTACCTGGTGAAGGGCGTGCCCGTCGACCAGGCCGAGATCATCGTGGCCGACGGGAACTTCCACGGTCGAACCACGACCATCGTCTCGTTCAGCACCGAGGAGCAGTACCGGATGGGCTTCGGGCCCTTCACGCCCGGCTTCGCCAACGTGCCCTTCGGCGACGCCGACTGGCTCGAGGCCCTGGTGAGCGAGCGCACCGCCGCCGTGCTCCTCGAGCCGATCCAGGGCGAGGGCGTCGAGATCCTGCCGCCGCCGGGCTACCTGGCCCGCGTGCGCGAGATCTGCTCGCGACACCGGGTGCTCCTCATTCTCGACGAGATCCAGACTGGCCTCGGCCGCACCGGCCGCACCTGGGCCCACCAGCACGAGGGCATTCGCCCGGATGGCATCTGCGTGGGCAAGGCCCTCGGCGGCGGGATCTACCCGGTGTCGGCCTTCTGCGCGGACGAGGAGCTGATGGGCGTCTTCGCCCCGGGCGACCACGGCTCTACTTTTGGCGGCAACCCGCTCGCCGCGGCGATCGCCCTGGCCGCGCTGCAGGTGATGGAAGACGAAGACCTCGCTGGCCGCGCTGCCGTGCTCGGTGAGCACTTCATGTCGCGACTGAAAACATTGAAGTCCCCGGTCGACGTGCGTGGCCGCGGCTTGCTCATCGGCGTGGAGCTCGACGGCCCGGCGCGACCGGTCTGTGAGACGCTGATGGACCGTGGCCTGCTCTGCAAGGACACGCACGGGACGGTGGTCCGCTTCGCCCCGCCGCTCGTCGTGAGCAAAGACGCTCTCGACGAGGCCTTCGACACCATCGCCCAGGTGATCCCATAGCCCGCGTCGAATACGACTATCCCTATCGCCTGCGACTCTCGCACGGCGAGGGGGCCGAGCTGCGCCTCGAACGCCGGGGGCGAACCGTCGTCTTCGATCCCGTGGCCGAGCCCGATCCCAGCGAGATCGTCGTGATCACGGGCCCGACGCCGGCCCGCCTGCGCGCCACCGTCGCCGCGCTGAAGGCGGGCAAGGTGCTCACCGTCGTCACCGCCGACGCCCTGTTCGACTTCCTGTCGCGACAGGGCAAGCTCGAGGGCGGCGCCCCGCCCCGCGAGATCGACGGCATCAAGTTCGACGGCACCACCTACACCGCGCCCACCATCGCCCGGCCCCGCGAGCACTTCCTCAAGGCCGGCGTGGCGGCCACCCGCCCCGGCGCCGCGCTGCGACGGCTGGCGGAGCTGTCGCGACTGCCCACCTGCGACCCCTGGGTCGTGGAGATCACCTTTCCCGACGGCGCGCGGCTCTTGCACCTCGACCTCTCACTCCACGGCGGCACCGACGACGCCTGGGCGAGCCGGGCCACGGCGCGCTTCGGCAACGCCGAGTGGACCATCGCGGGCGTGGCCCACGGCGAGGGCCAGGCCTTGCTCCAGTGGCTGCCCCGCTTTGGCCCCAACCGGGTGCTGGTGGCGGAGCTGGTCAACGCGGAGCGTCGCGAGCTCGGGCTGCCCACGGAGCTCGTGACCCCCTGGCGCGATCGCCTCGTCGCCATGGGCCTGGAGGCCCACGTCTTCGCCACGCACACTGGCTTCCGTTTCGAGTAATGAACCCGATCCAGACCTACCGGCACCTCCGCGGCATCGCGCGCGGCATCCGCCGGGGCACGGTCTTCCCGCCGTCCACCCGGGTACGGCCCCAGGCGGCGCCCGGCGGCTCCAGGATCGTTCGCGCCGAGCCGGGTGCCGCGCTGGTGGCCATCGAGGAGACCGAGCACACGGTGCACGTGGAGGGTCTGCGCGAGGGCCTGCGGGTGCTCCAGGTGACCGACGTGCACCTCCGGGGCGACGACGAGGTGTTGCGCGCGACATGCGCCGCCGTGTCGCGACATCGACCCGATCTCGTCGTCCTCACGGGCGACGTCGTCACGCGCGGCTGGTCGCGTGACGCCGCCGACCAGTTCCTCGCCGCGCTCCCCGAGGCGCCGCTCGGCAAGTACGCCATCATCGGCAACTGGGAGTACTGGGCCGGGGCGCCGCCTGACACGTGGCGCTGGTTCCTCGAGCGCCACGGCATTCGCCTGTTGCTCGACGAGAACGTCGACCTCGGGCCGGTCCAGCTCGTCGGCACTGACGACCTGCTGGCGGGTCGCCCCGACCTTGGCCGAGCCTTTACCGGCGTCGACCCCGCGCGCCCGTCGCTGGTGCTCACCCACTCCCCGGCCCTCTTCCCCGAGATCGCGCGCCCGGGCGTGCCGGTGGTGCTGAGCGGGCACACGCACGGCGGCCAGGTGGTGATCCCCGGCATCGGCTCGGCCTTCCTGCCGCGGGCGAGCGGCGACTACCCTTGGGGCTGGTATCCAGCAGGACCGAGCTGGCTTTTTGTCTGTCGTGGGCTCGGCTGGTCGGTGGCGCCCGTGCGGTGGCGCTCGCCGCCGGAGCTGGCCACGGTGGTGATGGCGGCGACGTAGACGACTCGGGCTACAATGCGGCCATGAGCCCCGCGCCCAAGCTCAAGACCGTGGACGACCTGGTGGCCCTCGGCGAGGACGCCCGCGCCGAGCTGGTGGATGGCGAACTCTGCGGCATCGAGACCTCGGGGGAACACGCCGACGCGCAGGCCGGCGTGATTACCGAGGTGCGCAGCCGGGTCCACGGCCCCCGCCGGGACGGCGACGGTCGAGACACAGGATGGTGGATCTACGCGGAGATCACCATCGCCTTCAATCTCCATGACGTTCTCCGACCCGACGTCGCGGGATGGCGACGCGACCGCCTGCCCACTCGCCCGACGGGCTTCCCCGTTCGCGATATCCCCGACTGGGTCTGCGAGGTGAAGTCGCCCTCCACGGCTCGCCGCGACCTCATCCAGAAGCGCCGCGCCTACCACGGCGCCAAGGTGGGCCACTACTGGCTGGTCGACCCGGAACAGGAGTCGCTCACCGCCCTGCGCTGGTCGCTCGAGGGCTACGTCATCGTGAGCGTGCACGGGCCCGACGAGCTTGCGCGCATCGAGCCCTTCGACACCTTCGACTTTCCCGTAGGCGTGCTCTTCGGTCGCGACCTGTAGCTACTTCCCCGTCTTCATCGCCGCGTTGTCGGCCTTCAGCGACTTCACGTCGACCTTCACGTCGCCGGCCTGCACGCCGAGGGCGTCGAGCAACAGCTTCGACACGCCCACCGAGAGTGACTGCGCGCCGTTGCGGTCGACCTGGGCCACGTTGGCGCCCTGTCCTTGTCCCAGCGTGGCCGAGATGCCGTCGGTGGCGATCGTACCGGGTTTGAGGCCCACCGTTCCCTGCACGCGGACCTGGTC
>SXON01000238.1 GCA_005778355.1 Pseudomonadota bacterium
GGAGTCGTCGGCGTAGCCGTCGCCGTCGGCGTCGACGTGGCAGTCCTCGGTCCCGTCGCAGTTGTCGTCCACCTCGTTGCCCACCGTCTCCGAGGCCGAGGGGTTCACCAGGCCGTCGCTGTCGTCGCAGTCGTCGTCGTTCACCACCGTGCTCGCGGAGCCGTCGCAGCTCGACTGGGCCACCGCAAGGTCGCCGTAGCCGTCGCCATCGGCGTCGTCGTAGTAGGTGTCCTGGCCGGTGGCGCCGGGATCGGCGTCGTCGGCGAGGCCGTCACAGTCCTCGTCGGTGTCGAGCGCGTCGCACACCTCGGTGGCGCCCGGATTGATGGCGGCATCGATGTCGTTGCAGTCGCCGCCCACCGTCACCTGGCCGGGGCCGACCTCGCAGGTGTACGCGGCGGTGCTGTCGTCGCCGTAGCCGTCGCCGTCGGCGTCGTCGTACACGGCGGTGCTCCCGCCCGACACGTCCGGGTCGAGATCGTCCACGAGCCCGTCGCAATCCTCGTCGGTGTCGGCGCTGTCGCAAACCTCGGTGGCCCCGGGGTTGATGCTCGAGTTCGCGTCGTCGCAGTCGTCGTCTGGGTCCGTCAATCGGCCCTCGCCCGAGTCGCGACAGTCGAGGTCGGTCGACGACGTCACGTCCGAGGTCCGGTAGCCGTCGTTATCGACGTCGGCATAGCAGCTCACCGCGTCGTCGCAGTTCTCGTCGTAATCGTTGCCGGCGATCTCGCTGCGTCCGGGGTTGATCCAGCTGCGGCTGTCGTCGCAGTCGCCGCTGAGGTCCGTGGCCTGATTCTCGCCCGAGTCGTCGCAGTCGGTGTCGGCAGAAACGACGGTGTCGTCGCCCGAGTAGCGGTCGGAGTCGGCATCGGCATTGCACACCTCGCCGCCGTCGCAGTCGTAGTCGACCTCGTCGCCGGTGGTCTCGGCGGCCGCGGGGTTCTTGCTGGCGTCGGCGTCGTCACAGTCGTCGCCATTGTCGACGTAGTCGGCCGGGGCATCGCATTGCGTGCTGTACACGCCCCCGTTTCCGTAGCCATCGAAGTCCGCGTCGAGGTACCAGGTGGGCGCGTCGATGGCGGTGGTGTCGATGTCGCCGTCGCAGTCATCGTCCACGCCGTTGCACACCTCGTCGGCGCTGGGGCTCACGCTGGCGTCGTCGTCGTCGCAGTCGTCGCCGCCGAAGCGCTCGGCGTCGTGCCCGTCGCCATCGGCATCGAAGCTCACACTCATCACGGCAACGCCTGCGGGCCCGAGCACGCCGGTGCTCGCGTCGGCCAGCGCCAGCAAGTTGTCGCCGTCCACCACGTAGGACGAGAGGTCCGTGGTGCTGTCCTCGGCGAGGGTCAGCTCCGTGACATACGATCCAGTCGAGTCGTAGATGTACAGCGTCACGTCGCCATCGCTCACCACGGTGAGCTGGGTATCGCTCAGCCCGCTGATCGCCGGGCCCTCCCAGGCACTCGCGCTGTTGCCGGTGGGTCCGGCAGACAGGCTCGGCGCTTCGGCGCCGTCGACCCGGAGACGGCCCTCGCCACCGTCACCCGAGTAGTAGCCGGTGGACTCGCTGCCGCCGTAGCCGCCGGTCAGATCGAAACTGACACCGGACAGCCCGGAAAGAGTGTTCGCGGCTAAGAAGACGCCGCCACCCGATCCGCCCGCGCCCCCGGTCGACGATCCCGGGTTCACACCGTCGGTGTTGCCGCCGTTGCCGCCGTAGGCTTCCACGGTGGCGCCGCTGGAAAAGACCAGGCTCTCCGCCACGAGCAAGAGCGCGCCCCCGCCACCGCCGCCGCCCGCGCCATCGGCGCCAGAGGAGCCCGAGTCGCCGCCGCCGCCACCGGAGCCGCCGGCGAGGGGGACGAGCAACGCCGAGCCGTTCTCGAGACCGGCGCCGCCGATGTTGTAGCCGGATGACGAACCGCCCACGGTGCCGATGCCGTTCTCGCCGCTGGTACCGAAACCGCCGCCACCGGCACCCCAGCCGGACGCGTCGCTGTGCCCCGGACCGCCACCCCCGCCGAAACCACCGTCGCCCGCGGTACCGCAGCAGAGGCCACCGTCGCCGGCCGTGCCCCAGGGGTGTCCGGTGCCGCCACCGGTGCCACCCGCGTAGCCGCGCGCGCGATTGGTGACCGTGGTGAAGACGCCCTCGCCGCCGTCCTCCATGTCGTTGCCCTCCACCGCGCCATTACCGCCGTCGGTGTAGTCGATGCAGGTGCCCGTGGAAGTGCCGCCGCCACCGGTGAAGCCGTTCCCCGGGATGTAGGCGGCCGCCCCATTGCAATTGGAGCCCACGCCGCCGCCGCCGCCGCCAGGGCCGCCGTCGCCGCCGTCGGAGGCGTGGCTGTCCACCGCGTCCTCGCCGTCGATGCCTCCGAGCCAGATGCTGCCCTCAATGGTGGCGGTGCCCTCCACCAGGATCACCGCCGGGAGGAAGGCCTCGTTGCCGAGCGAGCCGCTGTTGGGGTCGGTGGTGTCGAACAAGAGGGTCGTGCCCGCGGGCACGTCGAGGCTCTCGAACACCACGGTGCCGCCATCGGAGCGCAGCGACGAGGAGAGGGTGATCACGCCGTCGGCCGCGCCGTCAAAGTCGTTGGTGCCGCCATCCACCGGGGCGGACTCGGGCGTCACGATGCGGAAGCGGTTGTCGATCCCACCGGAGAGCGACGACAACTGCGTGCCATCGATGTACACTCGGCAGTTCGCCGTGGCCGCCGAGCCGTCGATGTAGAACACCGACTGGAGCACCGCGCCGGTGATCGGCGTGCTCGGGTCGGCGCTACTGTCGAGCGCAACCACGGGACCAACGGTGATGTCGGCGCAGTTCGTCGTGAGCGCCTCGGTGCCGGTGAAGCCGCCGACGTCGCGGAGGATCGACACCACGACCGCCATGCCGGGCGCGCCGGCGTCGACCTGGAGATAATCGTCGGCGTACGCCCGGGTGGCGAGCGCGAGGAGGAGGAGCATGTGGGTACCCTGCGAGGCCCGCATTCTAGCCTGACTCGGCTACATCCGGAACGTCCCGAATGCCGACGCGAAGCCCGGGTCGGGGGCGCGATCACAGGCGGCGAGGCAGAGCCCGAGCACGTCGCGGGTGCGGGCGGGCTCGATGATCCCGTCATCCCAGAGGTTGGCGGTAGAATACCAGGCGCTGCCCTCCCGGGCCTGGTTCTCCACCACCGGCACGCGGATCATCTCCTCCTCCTCGACGGACATCGGTCCCATGCCGAGGCGCTCGCGTTGACCGTTGGCCACGGAGATCAGCACGCCCGCCGCCTGTTCTGCGCCCATGACGCCGATCTTGGCGTTGGGCCAGACCCACAGGAATCGGGGGCCGTAGGCGCGCCCACACATCGCGTAGTTCCCCGCGCCAAAACTGCCCCCCACGATCACGGTGAGCTTGGGCACCGTCGCCGTGGCCACGGCGTTGACCATCTGGTGCCCGTGCTTGGTGATGCCAGCGCGCTCGTAGTCGCGACCGATGATGAAACCGGGGACGTTCTGCAGGAACAAGAGCGGTGTACGCCGTTTCTCGCACAGCTGGATGAATTGGGTGGCTTTCTGGGCACACTCCGAGAAGAGCACGCCGTGATTGGCGAGGATGCCCACCTGGTAGCCGTGGACTCGTGCCGTGCCGCAAACAAGGGTGGGACCATACAGGGCCTTGAACTCGAGGAAATCGCTGCCATCCACGAGGCGGGCGATGAGCTCTCGCGGGTCGAGGGCTTGCGCGAGCGACTCGGGGACGATCCCGTCGAGCTCGGCGGGGTCGTGGAGTGGCGGCTCGCTGGCTACGCGGTCGATCCAGCCCCGTGCCGGAGCGGGCAGGCGCCCCACGATCTCCCGGACGATGCGAATCGCCTCGGCGTCGTCTCTGGCCACGTGGTCGGTCACGCCGCTGCACACCGCATGCACTTCGGTGCCGCCGAGCTCTGCCGCGCTCACCTCCTCACCGGTCGCCGCCTTGACCAGGGGGGGGCCGCCGAGGAAGATGGCGCCAGTTCCCCGCACCTGCACCACCTCGTCGCTCATCGCCGGGATGTAGGCGGCGCCGGCGGTACAGAGGCCCATCACCGCCGTGACTTGCGGGATGCCGAGCTTCGACATCAGCGCCTGGTTGTAGAAGATGCGCCCGCCGTCGTCGATGTCGGGAAACACTTCGCTCTGCAAGGGCAGGTAGGCCCCGCCGCTGTCGACGAGAGACACGAAGGGCAGCCGATTCTCCATGGCGATCGCCTGCATGCGCAGCGCCTTCTTGACCCCCATCGGGTAGATGGTGCCGCCCTTCACCATCGCGTCGTTACTCGAAACCACGCACTCGCGCCCCGCGATCACGCCGATACCCGCGAAGGTGCCGGCCTTGTGGACGCCGCCCTCGTAGAGCCCCTGGGCTGCGAGCGCGCCCACCTCCAGGAAGGGGGTGCCGGGGTCGAGGAGGCGGTCGAGCCGCTCCACGGCGGTGAGCTTGCCCTGCTCGCGGTGCCGGGCCAGCGCCTTGGCGCTCCGGTCGTCTCGCGCGGCGCGGAGGTCGTCGCGAAGCCTCGCCACGAGGGTGGCCGTGTGGGCAGCCCGCGCCTGGGCCTCGGGGCTCGCGGGGTCGTGCGCGGAGGGCAGGGGCGGCATGCAGTCGGGCTTATCCGCCCGTGGGTGCCCCGCTGGCGCGCAACGCCTCGATCGTCCGGCGCTGGGCCTCTCGGCCGTCGACCGCCGGGGTCCAGCCGAGATCGTCCCGGGCTGGCCCCAGGTCGTAGGTGTGCGACGTGGACAGCTGCTTTGCGACGAAGCGCGTCATCGGGGGCTCGCCATCGAGCCCGAAGATCGACCAGGCGCCCTCGAGCAAGACGCCCGCCCCGTAGGCCACACCGGCGGGCACCCGCCGAGTAACGGAGGGCACGCCGAGGGCGGCAAAGACCTCGTTGAGCCAGTCCCACACGCGCACGGGCTCGGCGTCGTTCACGAAGTAGGCTTTCCCGGCGCAGGGCGCGCCGGGTGAGAGTCCCAGGGCGGCGGCCACGTGGGCGCTGGCAGCGTTCTCGACGAAGCTGAGCGACACGAGGTTCTGGCCCTCACCCACGATCCGCAGCCGTCCGGCACGCGCGCGGGCGAGCAGGCGAGGCAGAAGGTGTGGGTCGCCGGGACCGTAGATCAGGTGAGGCCGCAGCGCGAC
This sequence comes from Pseudomonadota bacterium, assembly GCA_005778355.1. GTDB lineage: Bacteria > Myxococcota_A > UBA796 > UBA796 > SXON01 > SXON01. The sequence continues at coordinate 5,171 of SXON01000238.1, forward strand.
GGTCGCGATCTGTGCCGAGTTCGCCGCCAGGACGAGTCGCTCGGCCTCGGCCTTGGTGCGGGGATAGTCGGCGAGCCAACTCGTGGGGTACGGCAGGTCGTTCCCGGCGTTTGTGTGGTCGTGGCCGTCGAACGTGACACTCGGCGAGCTGGTGTAGATGATACGTGTGATACCTAGGTCGCGACAAGCAGTGAGCACGCTCCTCGTGCCCTCGATGTTCGTGCGTTCGAAGTCCTGCCTGCGCCCCCACACCCCGGCCAGGGCGGCGACATGGAAGACGGTGTCGTGGCCAGTCATCGCCGCGCGGAGCGAACCGGGCTCCACGATGTCGACGCCAGATTGTCGCGACACGGGTGTGGCCGTGTGGCCCGCGGCCCGGAGCTGCCGGACGATCTCGGCGCCGAGGAAACCGTGGCCACCGGTGACGAGGGCGTTCACGCGAGGCCGTAGGCTGGAGGGGGTAGGCTGTAGGCCTGAGCGGTGTCGACGGGGCTCATCGAACAACCTTCTGGGCCCACTTGGCCAGGGTGCCGCGGTGGATCTTGGAGTTGTGTCGGGCATCGACGGGGAACGCCTGGTGAAACACGACGTGTTTCACTACGGATGTGTCGAGGATTCGCTGTTTCAGCGCGGCGTCTTCGGCGCCCTCGACCACCAGCACCGGCTCGCCACGCACGCCGACGAGCGCGGTACGCCCGCACCATGGGTTGAATCGTCCCTCCACGTTGTCGGTGTAGAGCGGGCCCACGCGCTCGGCCTTCCGGCCGCAGAACCAGAGGTTGCCGTCGGCGTCCTTGTAGCCCAGATCGCCCATCCGATGCCAAGTGTCAGCGCCGTCGGGAATCTTGCTCTTCTCGGTGGCATCGGCGTTGTCGACGTAGAGCGTGGTGACGACGGCGCCCTTCACGCAGATCTCGCCCACCTCGCCATCGGGGAGCGCCGGGGCCTCGCGGATGTCGAGGATCGGCTCGTCGCTCACCAGGATGATGCGCACCTCGATGCCCTCTGCTGGGCGCCCCACGCAGGTGCCCTGGCCCTCGGCGCTACGCTGGGCGAATGATTCGACGATGTCCTTGCCCCAGACGGCCGCCACCGGCAGAGCCTCGGTGGCCCCGTAGGGCGTGCCCACGTCGCCGTTCGGGACGGCCTTCCGTAGCTGGGCGATGAGCCGAGGGGGCACGCTCGCGCCGGCGATCATGAGGCGTTGGACATCGGGAAAAGTGGCCCCCTGAGCCTCTGCCCAGGGGGCGAAGGTCCGCCAGATCACCGGCGAGCCAAACACGTTCTGCGCGCGGTAGTGCCGCATCGCGTGGGCGATGGCCTCCGGACGCGTCTTCGCCATCTTCGAGGGGTCGAGGTCGGGAATGACGCTGGTCATGCCGAGGGCCGGGTCGAAGAGCGAGAAGGGCGGAAACGCCGCCACGTCGGTCTGCCCGGAGGCGTAGCCGTAGGTTTCCCGTAGGCTCGTCACTTGCGCGTCGAAGTTGCCGTGGGTGTAGAGCACGCCCTTGGCGGGTCCGGTGCTGCCCGAGGTGAAGAGGATGGCGGCGGCGGTGTCCTTGTCCACCTCCTCCACGCTGTACGGCCCAGGCGTGGCGATCAGCTCGGCGATGGTGTGGCCGTCGAACCACACGCGGCGCCCGGCGTAGATGCGCTGCTTCACCGAGGAGAAGGCGAAAGGAAAGAGGAGCGAGATGACGTGGGCGAGCTCGATACCGGCCATCGCCGCAGGGCGGATTCGCTCCACACAACGTAAGAAGTTGAAGAGCCCCATGCCCGGGTCGATGAGCACCGGGAGCACGCCGCACTTGAAGCAGGCCCACACGATGCGGATGAGGTCGGGCCCGGGTCGTACCATCACGAGCATCCGGTCGCCGGGCAACAGGTTTGCGTTGCGGAAACCCTGCGCAATCGAGGAGCTGTGCCAGTCGAGCTCGAAAAACGACAGGCGGCTATCGTCCTTCGCGAGGATGATCGCCGGGTCGTCCCCCCGCTCCGCGTGCGCGCGAGCGAGGTGCTCCGCCACGTTCATCGGGCTGCTTCCAACACGTGTCGCGAGAGTTCCTCGGGGGCGTCTTCTGCCACGTAGTGGCCGATGCCGCGCAGGGGAAAGGACTGCGCGGCAGGGAACCGACGCTCGAACTCCTGGCGGAACCAGGGGGTGAAACACCAGTCTTCTTCGCCCCACAAGAGGCGCATGGGCTTCTCGGCGAGCTTGGGCAGGCCCGCCTCGATGTCGGCGAGGGTGTTCCAGCTCGGGTGCCCCTCTGCCATGGGGATGTCTTCCACGAAGCGCAAGGTGGCGATGCGGTTTTGCCAGGAGTCGTAGGGCGCGAGGAGCCCCGCCTTCGCGGCTGGGGAGAGCCCCTTCTCGGTGGCCATGTGCACGGCGGCCCCCGCGAACCCGTTGAGGCCCCGGACCGCGAGGGCACCGAGGCCCGGGATGCGACACGCGGCGATTCGCCAGGGGATGTGAGGCGCGCGGAACGCGGCGGTGTTGGTGACCACGAGGCTACGGAAGCGCTCGGGCTGGCGAGTGGCGAGGCCGAGGCCGATGGCGCCCCCCCAGTCGTGCACCACCAGCGTGATGTCATGCAGGTCGAGCGACTCCACCAGCCGCTCGAGGTTCTGCACGTGGTCGGCGAGACGGTAGCTCCAATCCTGGGGCTTGTCGCTGAGGCCACAGCCCACGTGATCCACGGCGACCGCCCGGAAACCCGCGGCTGATACATCGCTGATACATCGGCGCCAGTAGAACGACCAGGTGGGGTTGCCATGCACGAACAGCACGGGACGACCTTGCCCGTGATCGACGTAGTGTTGGCGCCCCGCCGGGGTGTCTTTCCAGTGGGAGGCGAAGGGGTACTCGGCTCGCCAAGTCTCGGCGGCGGCACTCATCTCGGCTACCAGGTGAGGCTCATCATCGCGACGTTGAGCCCGCTCCCGATGCCCATGAGCGCCACGTGGTCGCCTGGGCGCACGCGGCCGGCATCGGCGGCCAGCGCGAGGGTGAGCGGCACGGCGGCGGGGCCCACGTTGCCGAAGTTCGGGTACGTGAGGTGACAGCGTCCCTCGTCGATCTCCAGCGCCTTGCAGATGGCCGACATGTGGGCCTTGCCCACCTGGTGACACACGTAGTGCTGGATACGGTCCTGCGACCAGTTGGGGATCTCGCCCGCCGCCCGGAGCCAGGTTTGCCGCGCCAGCGACACGCCCGCCTTCAACAGCCGGGTGGAGTCGGTGACCATGCGCTCGCTGGTGCCCAGGCACAGGCGGTTGTTGGCGGTATCCGCCATGGCGACGGAGCCGTTGACGCGGTGGCTGCTTCGGCTCAGGTCGTCGCGGCTGAGCACCATGGCCACGGCGGCGGAGCCCAGGGTGAGGGTGGCGAAGTTGTCCCAGAAATCCTGCGACGTGGACTGCGGCTCGTGCAAACGCCGGATCGTCGTATCGACGATCTCGCCGGCGCTCTCACCGTCGACCACCAGCGCGTGGTCGACCACGCCGGCCTCGATCATCTGCCCGGCGAACTCGATGCCGTTGATGAAGCCGAGGCAGGCGTTGGCGATGTCGAGGTTGCGGCAGGTGGCGGGGAGGCCGAGATCGCCGTGGACGAGGCTCGCCATCGAGGGCTCGAGGTAGTCCTTGCACACGGAGGTGTTGACCAGGAGCCCGATTCGCGACGGATCCACGCCCGACTGGGCGATAGCCTTGCGCGCGGCGCGGGTGGCCACCTCGTGTACCCGTGTGCCCGGCTCCCAGAAGCCGCGCTCGGCAATCCCGGTGAGCAGCTCGATGGGCTTTGGGGGCAGCCGCATCCTGACCAGCGCGCCGTTGAGGCGCTCCTCGAGCTGAGCAGAAGAAACGCGCCTTGGAGCGAGCTCATAGGCGACAGCGTCGATGGCGGTGCGACGGAATAGCATCGGGGCGCCGGTCGCTATCCCGGCGTTTGACTTTGCGCTAAGGGAGGCCGTGACGAATCCGTGACGTGGGGCATGGTGCGCTACGCCCGTAAGCTCAGGAACCGATCCCGCCATCGCGCGTCCGCCGCGTCGATCTCTGCACTGCGTCGCGACATCACTGTGTCGACGATGGCCGCCCCGGGCTCACTGATACATCGAACTGATACATCCGGTGTGTCGGCCCTCGGCAGCGCGTTGATCGCGTCGGCGATGGCCTGGCGTCGCGCGGCGAGGGGCATCGCCGCCAGCGTCGCCGGGGCGATGGGCGCGCCCACGTGGTGCGACTGCGGGGCCACGGGCACGTCCGTCTTCTCGCCGGCCACGCCGCCGCGGAAGGCCACGGGCACGATGTGCATGCCCCGGGCGATGGCGTAGTCCACCCAGATAGAGGCCACCTTCTCCACGGGCTGACCGGCACGGGTCTGGCGCGTGCCCTCCACGTGCACCAGCAGCGACACGCCGCTGGGTAAGGCCTCCAGCGTGGGCCGCAGCGTGGCCGGCTCGGCCTGGTCGAACCAGAGGATCTGGGGATCGAGGCGCAGGCCGGGGTAGCCGGTGAGCAAGGCGTGGAGCCGCCCGAGCCAGCGGGTTTGATGCTCGACCTTGGCGAGCGCGCGCATCGGGCGCCCAGTGACAGTGGGCATCACTGCCGAGAAGATCACGCTCTCGAGGTAGCTCTCGTGGTTGCCAAGGTAGAGCACCGGCGCGTCGAGCTGCGACAACGCGCGGTGATCGTGGAGGTACAGCTCGTCGAGGTAGGCCTCGGCCAGCGACTGCACCACCGCCTCGCCGGGCCAGGCACCGGCGTTGGTTCGTTCCCGCCACCAGCGAATCACGCGGGACAGGTCGCGCGCCGGAGGCAGGCTTGCGCGGCCCGTCGGCCCAGAGGCCCGGATCAGGCTGGCCCGTAGCGGGCGGGTCCGGGAGAAGGCCCGGTCGCCATCGAGGTCGATGTCTCGCGGGTGAACTTCCAACCGGGTGCTCGCGATGTCCTTGGCAGCGATCTCGCCCGGCGCGCTCGTGCCGTAGACGGCGTCGACCGTCCCCGGGAGCCAGTCGCTCAGTCGCACCTCTGCCGCGTCGCACGTGGCCACGCCATCGACGACGCGCGACAGTGATACACCGGGCGTGTATCGGCCTTGCAGGAAGTCGCGACGCATGAGTGGCTCGGCTCGGCCGATGGGCCCCTTGGGGAGCAGCACCTCCTCCAGCTCGAAGTGGGCCGCCAGGACCTCGCCGTCGAAGAGCCAGGCGCCCACTCGCGCGCGGCCCTTCTCCGTGCCCAGGGGGCGAAGCTCCACCCGCGAGGCACCCTGGGGCAAGCCCCCGAGGAGCACCAGCTTCAAGAGCCGCGCCGGGTAGGCGGCCCGCTCGTTGCCCAGCTCCGGGAACCAGCGTCCCATCGCGTCGTGCGGGATCCCGTGGGTCATGCCGTCGAGCAGCACATCGGGCGCGAGACCTGCCTTCAGGGTGACCGTGGCGCCCCAGGGGCCGTGGGCCTCGATGCGTTCGGCCGCCTGGAAGGCGGGGCCATGGAAGAGTTCGCCCGAGGCGTAGAGGTCGGCCCCATCGCGCGCGGGCCCGTCTCCGGCCGCAGACGGGGAGTCAACCGCCACGCTGGCCAGTCGCGCACGGAAGACCTCAGGCTCGCCGAGAACCAGCACGTCGCCATCCAGGCTGATGGGAATTTGGCGCGGCGCCTCGTCGTCCCAAGTGAGCCAGCTTCTCGCCACCCCATCAACGAGCGCGGTGGCGCCGGCGTGGGCGAGCGCAGCGAGCGCCATTGACATCATCGGCGCGGCCGGCCGCGTCCAGGTGGGACGGTGATCCGCGGGGCAGGCGAGGGTCACCGTGTCCGGTCGCTCGTCTTCTCGCACGCGCATCGCGAACTTCGGCAGCGCGTAGATGCGCTTGCCGTCTACCCACAGGCTGCCCTCGGCCGTCGCGAGCACGGCGCCCGCCTCCTCGCGCACCTCGACGATGCGCAGGTCGCTCTGGATGAGCTTATTCTCGGGCACCACCTGCCCGCGGTACTTCCAGGTCTGCGCCTCGCCGTTGGCGGTGGGCTCGAAGCGGGGGCGGCGGAGTCCGGTCGCGAGGCCCCGGTCGACAATCGCCACCTGCAACAACTGCACGAGCGCCTCGATCCCCAGTGAGCCCGGCTGCACCGGGTCCTGGTAGAAGTGCGCCGCGAAGAACCAGTCGCGCGCGGAGACGTCTTTCTCGCCGCGGTAGCTGCCATCGTGGAGCCGGTAGGCCCGGTCGAGCAGGCGCAGGCGGTCGCGACCGATGGACGGCGCGGTGGGCATCGTCACGGGCTCGCCATGCATCGTCAAGCGCGCCCGCTCGACGTCGGTGGAGCCCACGCCCACCTGGTTCACGAAGGCCTCGGGCGGGAAGAAGCCGAAGACCGTCGACATGTCGACGACGGGCCCCTCGGCGCAGGCTACCGTCACGGTGAAGGCCACGAGGATCATGCCGCCGGACTTCGACACGCGGTCGAGCTTGCTCACGGTGGTGAGCCTCCCGGTGCGGGGAGTGACCTCGCGGTGGATCGTGGCCGTGCCATCGAGATTGCGGAAGAGGAAGTCGTCTGGCCCCACCGCGCAGCCACTCCACGACGCGAGCCAGCCACAGGGCTGCAAGGCCGCCTCGAGCAGCACTGCCCACGGCATCACCGGGTGGGCGTTCTCGGTGAAGTACCAGGCGTCCGGGGGCACGTCGTACTCCACCGTGGCGCTGGCGCCCGACTTCTTGCCGCCCATCTCGCCGGTGGTGTGGGTCACCCGGGACATGAAGTGGTACGGAGGACCGGGGAGACGCGGCACCTTGCGGTGGCCGTCGAAGTCCTTGTACATCGGGCCGAAGGCGTCGGTCGGTTTGCCCCAGGCACAGGCCAGCATCTGTTTCCAGCCAAACGCTGCCGGGACCTCCGGCGCAGCGAGGAAGGGCGCGAAGGCGGGGCGCTCCATTGGCCAGTCGGGGACGAGCTCCACCACCAGGGGGTCGGCGTGGAAACACTTCAGCCCGTCGACGGTGCACAGGACCTGGGCCACCAGCCGCGGGACGGGGCCGCCCAGCCGCTCGGTGACGAAGATCTCGTAGGTCAACTTCTTCGAGCTCGGGATCACTTGCCCACGACAGCGTAGCTTGAAGGCGATGTCTTTCGCGGGCTCGAAGCGCCAGCCGTCGCGGTGCAGCGTGTAGCCGTAGCTCGCGAGCAAGATGTACATGGCCTGCAAGCAGCCATCGAACATCAGCGTGCCCGGCATGCACGGGTCGTTGTGGAAATGACCGTGGAAGAACCACAGGCCCGGGTGGATGTCGAGCTCGCCGCGAAGGTAGCCACGCTTCCAGGGGCCACCGTCGTGATCGAGGCTTACGCGGTCGAGAATAAGCATGCGGTCGGAGGGCGTCCGGGGGGTCCACGTGTGGGTGTGCGCCCGGGCGAAGGCCGGCCCAAAGGCGGCTTCGAGGTCGCCCCGGCCAAAGGACTCGAGCGCGGCGCGGTCGAGGTCGATCTGCGATGGGCAGGCCACCGCCGCATCGACCTGGCCCGCGCCGGGATCGTGAGCGGACGCCTCCCAGATGACGCCGCCGCTAGCCGCCAGCTCGGCGTCGGAGAAGAAGCCGGCCTGGCCCTCGCGGACCACGAGGCGCGCGCTCTCGCCCACGTGACAGTCGTAGCGGAAGAAGAACATCCGGACGTCGCCGAGCTTGGCGTGCTGGTCGATGCGGATGTCGTAGCGGAGCGTCTCGCCCACGCGGGGGAGCTCGCCCTGGTAAGTGAGCGTGCAGCCGAGCAAACGGTAGATGCGCTCGCCCTGGTTGAGCCAGTCGATGCCCTGCCAGGAGCCGAGCAAGAGGTCGGCCTGGCCGGACTCGATCATCAGGCCGCCGGGCATGCGGCCGTCGTGGAGGTACCAGCTGTCTGGCTTGATGTCGGTCTCGGTGATGATCCGGCCCTTGCCCAGCACTCGGCAGGGACCCTCGAGATCGAGCACGCGGTCGGCGAGCAAGAGGGGCGGCTCGGGCATGCGCACCACCCGGCGGTAGCCGTCCAGCGCCGCGAACTCGGGGCCGAAGATCGTGGAGATCGAGCCGTTGGCGCCCATCTCGAGCTCAGCGCGAGTGAGCGTGAGCTGCGGCGAGGTTGTCCGGTTGGCCTCGGGGCGAGGGGCCGCTGTGGGCGGCAAGGTCCGGGTGACGGTGACGGGTGGTGGGAGAGCCGGTGCGGGCGCAACGACGACCACCGGCGCGGGTTCCGGGTCGGCCATGGGCGCGGCTGCCGGGATGCTGGGCAAGGGGTCGGGCGCGGCGTGGTTGCCGATCACCGTCGCGATGCGGACCAGGCCTTCCGCTTGCTGCCTGACGAAGGCGGCGTGTAGCTCCGCCTGCTGCGCGAGAAAGTTCGCGTGCGCGGCGGCCATCGAGGCACGCCATGCCATGAACGCGGCGACACTCTCGTCGTGCGTGACGGGGCCGAGCGCCTCGCCCACCGGAGGGTGGGGCGCCGGCACCTGGAGGGTCGGAGCGGTGGCGACGGGACGCGGTCCGAGCACGGGGACGAGCGCGGGCGGCAGGGGCATGCGGTGCACGGGGGCGCCTCGGGGCTCAGGTGGCCGCGTCGTGGCGGGACGCGCGGCAAGGGAGGGGATCGAAGGATGCATGGGCACCCGCAGCGTGGGTCCGGTGGGCAGGTGGCTCCGGGGGTCGACTCTTCGCACCCCGCGGACCCCGACGGAGCCCGACTCGCCGCCCAGGGCATCCGCCAGCACCACGCTGTCGCCGCCCCGGTAGATGGCGTCGGCGAGCGCGACCATCGCGTCGGCGGCACCGTGTCGCGGCGGCCGCGGCTGCACCACTGGGCCCTCCAGCTCCTCGTGCAGCGTGGCCAGCGGCGAGCCCTCGTCCGGCCGCGTGACGACCAGCATCACCACGGCGTCGTCGACCTCCTCGGTGGAGCCGAGCGCCTGCCGGGCTGCGCGGGCGCGGGCGTCCTCGGCCACATCGACGGCGCCCACGAGGGCCACGTCGATCTCGCCGCGATCGAGCGCGTCCCAGGCGGCCTCGAGGGCGCGGAGTCCGCTCAGCTCCTCGGCGGAGATCGAGAAGCCGGGCCCGGCGGCGTCGAGCTGCACGCTCAGCCGATTGGCCACGATGTTCGGCATCGTTCCCACCACGTGCTCCGCCCGCAGGGGAGGGGCGACGTCATCGACTGATACACTCAGTGATGTATCACCGTGTATCAGGCGCCAACGGAGCCCCCAGCGGGTGACGAGGCCGTCGCAGCCCATGCCCATGTACACGCCGAGCCGTTCGCGCGGCACGTCGAGCTTGGCACGTGCCAGGGCGTCGCGGCCCGCCTGGAGGGCAAGGGCTTGCTGGGCCAGGGAAGACGAGAGGTCGGCGGGGGGAAAGCGGAGTCCCTCCATCGCCACCACCGCGTCGTCGCCCCCTCGACGATCCACCACGGTGCGGACCGCGAGCGTGCCCCGGGACCGTCTCTGCGCCGTGCCGCGTTCCGAGGGGTGCTGGTCGACGATCAGGTGCCCGTTGTTACCGCCGAAGCCGAAGGCGCTCACGGCGGCGCGGCGCTGGCCGTCCGCGCCCGGCACCCAGTCGCGCGCCTCGGAGAGCAGCGAGAAACGGCCGAGTTCGCCGAGGGGGTCGTCGACGTGGAGCGTCGGTGGCATCACCCCGCGGTTCATACCCACCAGCACCTTCAACAGCCCGGCGGCGCCGGCGGTGGTGATGAGGTGCCCCAGGTTTGACTTCAGCGAGCCCATGGCGCCGCCCGGGTACACGGCGGTGAGGCTATCGACCTCGGCTCGGTCGCCCGTGGGCGTGCCCGTGGCATGGCACTCGAAGAGTTGCACGCTGTCGGCCGGCACGGCGGCGTCGCGAAGCGCCAGTCGCATGGCGCGTTGCTGTCCCTCGCTCGAGGGGGCCAAGAGCGAGCGGCCCCGCCCATCGTTGCTGAGTCCAACGCCCCGGATCACGCCGAGGATCGGCTCGCGGGCGGCCAGGGCGTCGTCGAGGCGGCGCAGGCTGTACACCACGCAGCCCTCGGCCGGCACCAGCCCGTCGGCGCCCCGGTGGAAGGGGCGGCTGCGTCCGGTCTTGGACATCGCGCCGAGCTGGCAGAAACCCACGTGCAAGAAGAGCGAGTCGGCCCTTTGCACGGCGCCGGCCAGCATCCGGTCCGCGCGGCCGGACTCGAGCGCGTCGCACGCGAGCTTGATGGCGTAGATCGACGAGGCGCAGGCGGCGTCGAGGCAGTAGGCGCCCGCATCCAGGCCGAGGGCCCGGGCGACGATCGCCGCCGGCAAGCCAGACATGAAGTGGTTGCGGGGGTCGCCGGGATCGGTGCCGCGGGCCAGCCCCTCGCTCCATCGCGCCATGCCGTCGGTGGGGAAAGAGAGATTGCCGAAAACGGCGCCCGTGCGAGCCGGCGCGAGGCCGTTGAGCGCGCGCCGCGAGCAGTGCAGGAGCCAGTGCACCAGCGGGTCCAGGCCGTTCACGCCGGGCACATCGAGGCCAGCGAGATCAGCCGAGAAGCCCGACACGTAGCCACCGGCCAGCGACCAGGCGCGGTCGCGTCCCTCGCCGCGTACCCGGGCGTTCGGCACGCCAAAGCGGCCTTCGGGCGCGTCGGTCACCGCGTCGCGACCCTCGAGCACGAGGCGGGCGAACGCGTCGATATCGTGAGCCCCAGGCAGGACGCAGCCTGCGCCCGTGATGGCGATCGGCGTGCGCATCGGCGCTTACTCGCCCTTCTTCCCTGGGTATTCCCCGCCGGGGAGGGCGTGGAGCTCGACGCCCTGGAGGTCGGCGTACACCCGGCCGCGCGCGTCGACGAGGCTCACGTCGGAAACCGAGCGCTTTCCCTCCAGCTTGTGCCCACGAAGCACGCCCCGGACGGGGCCTGCGGTGGGCTTGCCGTAGGGACGGTAGCTGCCGATGGCCGTGGGCAGCGATGCACCCTTCATCGCCTGGCGCGACCAGAGCACCGCGAGCTGCAAACCGCCGTCGCCCGCGGCGATGTCGGTGAGCCAGCCGTCGGTGGGCCAGCCGGCCTCGGTGGTGGTGCGCAGGGCGGCGGTGGCCGCGCCGGGACCGACCCCCTCCACCTCGCGGATCACCTGGAAACCCGGACCATGAAACAAGAGGCGGTCGTAGATTGTATCAGCAGAGTGAGGGTAGGAAGCCAATGAACCGGCATCGGGTGCTGCCGGTGATACAGGGGGTGTATCACCGAGTCGAACGTCGGCGCGGTAGTGCACGACGCCGCCGCTGCGCAGTTCCAGGCTGTAGCCGTCGGGTCGCTCGCCGAGGGTGTGGATCTCGAAGACGTCGCCCTCGCCGTCGTAGTCGCGCAACGTGATGCCCTTGAGCACCTTCACGTTGTCGACCCCGTGTACGAAGGCCCCCGGGCGTAGCTCCCGGGCACGCTGCGCGAACCACTCCACCGCCAGCACCACCGGTACCACCGGCTGACCGGCCACGCTGTGGTCGGCCACGAAGGGGTAGTCGCGACGATTCACGCGACGTAGCGACGGCGCGGCCTTGTCGCCGGCAAGCAGGCCTCCGATGACCACCTCCACGGCGCCCGGGCTCCCCAGCTCGTCCACGAAGGCGCGGGCCCCGTCGATGAGCGGGATGAGCGCGATGCCGCGGGCGTGGAAGGCCTTGGCCAGGGCGGGCGTCACCATGCCGCCCTCCCAGGGGCCCCAGCCGATCGACTTCACCACGCACGCGGGGCGACGTGATTGCTCTTGTGCGGCGAGGCGGTTGAGCACCTCGTTGGCGGCGGCGTAGTCGGCCTGGCCGAAGTTGCCGCTGCGCGCCGCTACGGAGCTGAAGAAACAAATCAGCTTCAAGGCGTCATTCGCGGTCGCGGCGAGCAACGAACGAGCGCCGTCGATCTTGGTGGACCATACCGCGTCCCACTGCTCAACCGTCTTTTCCTTGACCTTCCGGTCGTGGATCACGCCCGCGCCGTGGACGAGGCCGGTGACAGGCCCGAGCTGCGCGCGGACGGTGTCGAGCGCGCTCGACACGCTCGACGCGCTCGAGACGTCACAGGGCACGTAGATGGCGTGCCCACCGGCGGCCAGCACCGCGTTCACGGTGGCCCGGGCCTCGCGCGCCCCGAGGACGGCGCCGACTTGTTTCCGCAGGTTGGCGGGCGAGCCGGCGGTGGGCGCCAGCACGCGCATCAGCGCCGCCTCGTCGTGGGCCGCCTCGACCTGGGGGCTCTCTGGGGTGTCGATGCGGGAGCGGCCGAGCAGGGCAAAGCGAGCCTGAGTCTGGACGGCGAGTTCGATGACACACGCTGCGGTGACCCCGCGTGCGCCCCCGGACACCACGATCACGTCGTGGTGGTCGAGGTTGGGGCGGCGGTGAGGGGAGGGGACGACCACGCTCGACAGCGTGCGGCGTCCCGCGTTCGAAAGGCTTGTTTCCACAGGGCCGAGGCGGGCGATTTCGAGCGCCACCGCCTCCACGGGGGTGTCGGCGGCGGTGTCGAGGGCACGGACCAGCGCGTCCGGGTGCTCCAGCGCGACCGTCTTGGCCAGCCCGTAGAGGCCGCAGAGCAGGGCGTTGCCCTGGGCGTCGAGCCCGAAGGCGCCACCCTGCCGGGTGACGACCACGAACGCACCTTGTTTGTCGAGGCGGGCCATCTTGGCGGCGAGGAAAGCACCGCGGACGGTGGCGTCGTCGCCCGTGGAGGCGATGAGCACCACGCCGCGCTCGGCCACGGGCTCGCTGACAATCGCGTCGATGCCGATGGACACGAGCGCCTGGGCGAGGGACGCCGCGCCTTCACCGGCCACGGCGAGCGCGGGTACCTCACGACGCGCCCCTTCGCCCACCGGGCGAAGGGCGAGGTCGAGTCGCTGGAGCGCCGGGCCCGTCAGCGGGGACAGGGGCTCGGCGGTAGCACGCTCACTTCGCTGCGGGCTGGAGGTCTCGCCCCCCCTCATCGGGGGGGCAGGGGCAAAAGGGCCGAGCACCTCGACAATTTCTCCCAGCGTGTGGAGTCGTCCCAGGGTTTCCGCGTCGGGTTCGGGCAAGTCCGGTTGTCGTTCTCGCACCGCGCTGAGGATCTCCACGCGCTTGATGGAGTCGATGCCAAGGTCGGCCTCGAGGTTCATGTCGAGCCGGAGCATCTCGGCGGGGTACCCGGTCTTCTCCGCGACCACGGCGAGCAGGAGGGCCGGGAGGTCGATGGCAGGGGTGCTGCGGACGGGCGCCACCGGGGCTGCGACGGTCGGCGCCCCAGCCACCGTGCCGCCAAGCACCTCGACGATCTGGCCGAGGGTATGGAGGCGGCCGAGGGTCTCGGCGTCGGGCTCCGGCAAGCCGGGGGCCTTCTCGCGCAGCGCGCTGAGGATCTCGACGCGCTTGATGGAGTCGA
>SXON01000239.1 GCA_005778355.1 Pseudomonadota bacterium
GCACGCCGTTCGCGAGATGACCGAGTTGATGCAGAAGAACGGGACGACGGTGCGCTTTGCGATTCACCCGGTCGCCGGTCGTTTGCCTGGGCACATGAATGTGTTGCTCGCCGAGGCCAACATTCCCTACCCCATCGTCCTCGAAATGGACGAGATCAACCCGGACATGCTGGAAACCGACATCGTCCTGGTGCTGGGCGCCAACGATATCGTGAACCCCGACGCGCTCGAGAACCCCAAGTCACCCCTGGCCGGCATGCCGGTGCTCGAAGTGTGGAAGGCGCAGACCGTGGTCGCGGTGAAACGTTCGCTCAACCCGGGTTTCGCGGGGATCGACAACCCGCTTTACTACCGCGACAACACGCTGATGTTGTTCGGCGACGCGCGCAAGATGGTCGACTCGCTGGTGGCGCAGCTCAAGGGGACGGTCAGCCACTGAGGGCCCGGATAAGCGCTGGGCAGCCCGGAGCGTCCGATGACCCCACCGCCTGCCACCCCCGAGCACCTCTGGCTCCACCGCCTGCTCGGCAACTGGACCTGGGACCACGAGGCCATCCCCGGCGACCCGACGACCGAGGACCACGAGCACGGCGAGTCGACCGAGGACTGGCGGTGCCTGGGCGACCTCTGGTTGGTCGGCGAGGGCAACAGCGAGCACGGCCCGATGATGTTCACCCTCGGCTACGATCCCGAGCGGAAGGCATTCGTCGGGCACTTCGTGACGGCGCTCATGACCTTCCTCTGGACCTACAACGAGGGCCATCTCGAGGGCCCCGACAAGCTGGTGCTCCACGCCGTGGGCCCCAGCATGAGCCCCGAGGGCGGCATGGCCAACTATCGCGACGAGATCGAGTTTGTCGGGCCCGACGAGCGGCTGCTCTGCTCGTTCGTGGAGGGTCCGGCCGGCACCTGGACTCAGTTCATGCAGGCGCGGTACCGACGACGCTAGCCCACGTTGGAGATCCCCCCCCGTCGCATCAGCGCCTCGCGCACCTTCACCATCGCGAGCGAGTCGCGGGCGCAGTAAGCGAGGAGCTGGTTCTTCAGTCGTTCCCGCTCCTCGCGGCCGGTGCCGCCGTCAACCAGCCGCAGCCACACCCGCGCCGCCGTGAAGCCGTCCTGGATGGCGAGATCGCCATAGCCGAGGTCGGGACACACGGCGGCGAGCACCGCCTTCATGCTGAAGCTGCCCCGCAGGGCCGGGTGGTAGTAGTGGTCGCGCAGGATGGGTTGGAAGTCGACAATGCGGTCGTGCACCTGGTCGAGGTCGCCCCACAACTCCGGGAAGCGCGCAGCCAACTGCCGCACGATAGTCGCCTCGAAAGCGCCATATACGAGGATGGTCCCCTCGTTGCCACACGCGGAGACCAGCGACCGCGCAAATGCCATGCGGGGGTCGCTGTCCTCGAGGTGGAGGAATTGCTCGTGACTCAGCTGGCCGCCGAGACTCAACGTGTGAATCGACCACTGCGTGGGCACCTGCTCGAAGGGTCGGCCACCCGGCCACCGGGGAACAGCAGGGTTACACGCTTCAAAATCGACGAAGCGCAGCGGCCATGCCATGCGTCCGAGCGTGGGTGCCAGCCCCTGGCCGATGTATTCCTTGCCCTCGGTGATGGCCCAGATCGCGTGTTGTTGCGTGGGGTTCGTACGAAGTTCGCTCGGTACCTTGCGCACATCGCTGATGCCGCGTTTCAGCAGTTCCTGCTGCAGGCGCCCGCCGCCCGGCAGGAGATGCACGCTGTAGGGCCCCGGGTCGGGAATACAATGGTCCTGGAAGGGGCAGGCCCGGGGTGAGGAACACTGCGCCCCAGGTGTCACGCTGGGCTCGACCCCCGCGGCCGCCACGCGCAGGAGTCGCTCGCGGTCGTCGCCGAAGTCTACGAACGGCACTTCGCTCTGGGCGAAGAGCTGGGCGGGATCGACGGGACCGTCGCCTCGTGTGTAGTCGCGGTCGAGGTGCAAGAGCCGCAGGCCGGTGACCGCGACCCCTGCGCCGGCGGCCACCCAGCCCACCGCCGCCACGTCGAGCTCCTGTGCCTCGCCGACGGTGTTGGCCACCTTGGACTCGGCGACGATCCAGCCCTTGCCGTCGCGAGCCAGAATCCCGGCACGGACCGCCACGTCGTCGGCCACGAAGGTGGCATCGAAGATGGCGGCCACCTCCGGGCGTGCCATCGCCGCGCGCGTTCGGTTCGCGCGGTCTTCCCAGGTGCCCGTCTGGGCGATGGTGATCCCGCCCGGGTGGAGCGCGCGGGCGAGCGAGCGCACCTCCGCGATGTCCTCCGGTCGCGGCCCGCCCACGCCCTTCACCGGCAGCTCGATGGTGGCGGTCTGCGAGGTGGGCCGGGGCCGCAAGTGCAGCCACGCCCGGCATTCGCACTGGCGTGCGGCAAGCAGCTCTGATCGCGAGAAGGGCGGCACGAGCAGGGGCGGTATCCCGCCCGTCGGATACCGGGCGTCCCCACCTGCGGAGTCAGCATGCCCGACCCCATTTTCGTCCTCGGCGCCCCTCGGAGTGGCACCACCCTCCTGCGCGTGATGCTCGCCGGCCACCCCCGGCTTTTCTCGCCCCCCGAGATGGTGATCGCGCCGTTCGCGACCATGGCCGAGCGCCGCAAGAAGCTCGATGAACGCTTCTGGGAGAAGGGGGGGCTGCGTCGCGCGATCATGGAGCTGCGAGGGTGCGGGGTGGACGAGGCCAAGGCCGTGGAAGCCTCGCTGGAGGACCGCACCGTTCCCGACGTGTACGCCTGGATCGCCGAGCAGCTCGGCGACCGGATCCTGGTGGACAAGTGCCCGCACCTCTCGGCCGACCCGGCGGCGTTGTCGCGACTGGCGCGGTGGTTCCCCTCGGCGCGGTGGGTGTGGATCGTGCGCCACCCGGGGAGCGTCACCCGGAGCATCGAGAACATGCCCATGGCCGAGGTGATGCTCCAGGGCTACGCGCCCGACGCCCGGGACATCTGGTATTTCGCCAATCGAACGATCCAGAGTTTCCTCGAGGGTGTCCCCGCCGGTCAGAAGGGGATGATTCGGTACGAGGACATGGTGAGCGATGGCCGAGCGGCGATGTCGTCGCTCTGTCGCGACATCAGTCTCGACTTCCACGAGGCCCTGCTCACCCCCTACGAGGGCGACCGCATGCGCGAGGGACCCTCAGGCGCCCGCGCTGTCGGCGACCCCAACATGGCAGGCCGCGGCAAGGTCGACCCGTCGCTCGCGACGAAGTGGCTGGAGGGCTTCGACGCTTCGAGCGTGTCGCCCGACACCCACCGTCTGGCCCGGGAGCTCGGGTACGACCTCGGCGCGCTCGATGCGCCCCCGATGGCCTCGGTCAGCTCGGCGATGGCGGCCCTCTTCGACACTGCCCGCAAGCTCGAGTCCGACATGCGCATGCCGAGCGACCTCGACGCGGTTGAGGGGCGGCGCTTCCTCCTGCGGATGCTCTCGATGAGCGTGGACTTGATGCTGGAGGAGGGCGACGCGGATCGTCCCCGGTTTCACCACGCCGAGGGCCCCACCCGCAAGATGTTCGCCGACAACCCCGACGCCGACTACTGGCGAGCGCCGATCCGGCTTGGCGCAGGGCGCCGCTACCGAGTGTCAGGAACGCTCCCCCCGGGCACCACCTACATCGGGATCCTGTACTACCGGAAGGGCGGCGTGGTGGGGCGTTACATGCCCGACCGGGACTTCGTGAAGGACGGCGCCTTCAGCCTCTGTTTGTCGTCCGACGAGACCGCCGACTTCCGCGGAGAGGGTGACGAGACGGCGGTGATGGTGCGGCAGTACTTCGCCGACCGGGCGACGCAATCGCCCATTGACCTGCACATCGAGTTCCTCGGGGAGGCCGCGCCCCAGGTGCTCGACCCCCGCGCGATGGCGCGCGACCTCGACCGGGCCCGTCGCAACCTTGAGGCGGTGTTCGCCCGCACGCTGGGCACCTGGCAGATGGCCCGCGTGGGCCTGCTCAACCGTTTCGTCCAGCTCGACGGTGCCGCTCTCTTCCCCACCCCCGACAACACCTACCTCGCCTGTTGGTACCGCTTCGGGCAAGACCAGGTGATGTTCATCCGGGGCACGGCACCCGCCGCGCGCTACTGGAGCTACTGCCTATACAACGTGTGGATGGAATCGGGCGACTACCGCCACGCCCGAGTGTCGCTCAACCACGCGCAGGTGAGGCTCGACGGCGACCGCTACGAGATCTGCCTCGCCCACCGCGACCCCGGTCACCCAAACTGGATCGACACCACCGGGCACCTCGCCGGCTACGTGCTCTTGCGCTGTCTGTTGCCCGGGGGCGAGATCGAGGTGCCGACCATCGAGGTGAAGTACGAGCGGGAGTGGCTCCAGCGCTGAGCGCGGGCGGCCGAGCGCCGTGCTACGCTCGGTCGGTTGACTGCCCGAGCTGCCATATCGGTCATCGTCGGGCTCTTGCTCGCGTGGCCCGCCTCCGCCGCTGACACCGGCACGGACGACACGGCGCTCGATTGCGGCACGCCCTACAGCTCTGACACCGGCGACGACGGCCAGGGCGGCGCCGGCGGGCACGACCACGGGGCGCCGGAGAACCAGCCCTACGACATCGACGATTTCGACCTCCCCGAGAACTGCGCCGAGTGTCACCCCACGCACTACGACCAGTGGCAAGGCTCGATCCACGCCTACGCTGCCACCAACCCCGTGATGTGGGTGGGCAGCCAGCGTATCGGCGAAGTGACGGAGTTCCCCTTCAACTGCGTGGGTTGTCACGCGCCGGCCGCCACGCTCACCGCCTCTGTTCCCCCCGAGCCGCTGGGCTCCATCGATGAGCTCCCGGAGGCGGCGCGCTCCGGGGTGAACTGCATCACCTGTCACAAACTCTACGACGTCTACAATGGCGTCAACCAGTTCACGCAGTGTGCGGATTATTACTTTGGCACCATTCCCGACCCGGTCGAGTACGGCTACCACGAGAGTGACTACTCCTCGATCCACACGGAGGCGCTCGTCTGCCGTTCGTGTCACAATGTCGAGAACCTGAACTTCGTCCAGGTTGAGTTCACCTACTCCGAGTGGGAAGAAGCCAACTACGCGGCCGGCGGGACGGAAACCGAGCCGGCGATCGACACCTGCCAGGACTGTCACATGCCCAGCAGCGTGGGGCAGGCCGCGGTCGATGGCCCGGAGCGGGAGATCCACGACCACAGCTTCGTGGGCGGCGACGTCGCGCTCACGCCCTTCGCTGACTCGCACCGGCAATTCGAGGCGGTCAAGGCGATCATGCGCCAGGCGGCTACCATCGAGTCCGATCCGGTGTACACCGGCGGTCTGCTCGGCGACATCGACGTGGTGGTGGAGAGCCTGGTTCCTGGGCACCATATTCCCACGGGTACGGCCTTCAACCGGCAGTTCTGGCTTGAGGTGCTGGTCACCGATGGCGAGGGCAAGCTTCTGGTGGAGTCCGGCACCCTCGACGCCAACGGCGACCTCCGCGACGACCACTCCGAGCTGGAGCCCGGCAGCGACTTCATGCTCGCCAGTGGTTTCTCGATGTTCAAGTCGTACCTTTACGACGTCAACGGCGAAGAGACCTTCAACTTCCAGGACGAGGCCGTGCTGGTGGACGACCAGTCGCTGGCCTACGGTGAGCCGCGCTTCGTTCGATTCCACCTCGATCCGGCGCCCACCAGCGCCACGGTCGGACCGATCCTCGTGTCGGTGCGCCTCCTCTACCGTCCGATGCCTCCTTTCCTCCTCCGGGAGCTCGGCATCGCCGAGTCGGTGATCGAGGCGGTACCCATCCTGGTGGTCGACGAGCTGAGCTACGAGCTCGAAGGGGTGACCGAGTGATCGTGCTCTTGCTGGCGTGTGACGGCGAGCCGGAGAAGCAGGCGGAGACGAATACGCCGTCGGAGACGGACAGCCCGCCCGTCACCGACTCGGACACCGACACCGACACCCAGGCGGACTCGGACTGCCCGGCCGAGCGTCGAGTCGACGGCACGCTGGTTGGGGCCGTGGCCGTCGACACCTCCGTGCGCGTGGCCGCGATCGACGCCTCGAACTGGCGCTTCGGCGACGCGGTCGACGTGTCCGACGTGGCGCACGTCGGGTCGTTGGGTGAGTTCACGCTGTGCCTCGACGAGGCGCCCACGACCACATTCCCCTTCCTCAAGGCCTTCGTGGCTGCGTGGCTCGACGTGGACGGCGACGACCGATTCGACGCCCGGGCCGAGTCGCTGTGCGACGACGCGCGCGCCGACGGGGGCTGGACCTTCGCCTACTTGTACTGGATGGACAGCGGCGTGGCGCCCGGCTGGACGATGGGACCGGCCTTCGCGCCCCTGTCGGAAGCCTCCGCCGCGGTGAAGCCCGTCCTGGACGGCGACCGGTGCGAACGCTGATGCTCATCACCTGGCTCTTCGCTTGCGAGGACCCGGCGGAGTCGGCGCCGGGCGACACCGACACGCCAGACGACGACTCGGCGCCCCCGGCTGCCGATACCGCGCCGCTCGACAGCGTTGACCCCGACACGTCGGGAACGCTCGACACGGGCGACACCGCCGCGCCCGACACGGCCGTGGACGACAGCGGCGTCGGCGTGGAGATGCCCTGGGCCGCCGAGGGTTTCTTCGACGACCCCGGGCCCATGGAATGGGCCTTCGACATCGACTACGAGAGCGAGGAGCTCTGGTGGCTCCTCCGAATGGCCACCTCGCCCGACGGTGTCACGTGGACGCCGCAGGAGGAGCCCATCGCACAGGGGCTCAATAGCCTCGACGTGCTGGTGGTGGGCGAAGGCATCATCATCACCGCGCTTGCGCAGTCCACCGCGACGCGTCCGCTCACCCCCGGCACGATCTACGGCATCGCCACGACCGACCTGGTGCACTGGGGCGGCCACGAGTGGCCCGTCGGCGCCGTGGCGCACCCCAACCTGGTCGACCCGTCGATTCACTTCCGCGGCGATGGCCGCCTTGGGATGGCCTACTACTCCACCGAGTTCAGCGACGACGACCCCGCCGAGACGCCTGGGCAGCACGAGATCCGCCGCGCCATCTGGGAAGGCGACGCCTTCATCGAGGGCGACACCGTGGCCTACGCCGAGGAGTACCTCGCCGACCCGGTGGTGTGCGTGCTCGACGGCGAGGAGTGGCTCTTCGTCACCCGGGGCGGCACCTCGGTGCGCGTCGCCCGGGAATCGGGCGTGGATGGGTTCGCTGAGGCCGACCTGTGGGACGGGCAGAGCGTTCCCTTCTGCCGCGGCGAAACCGACCACATCGATCTCGTCGCCCAGGGCCTCGGTGTCACCGAGGTGCCGTCGCGAGCAAACGTGGATGCCTCGGGGATCGAGGAGCTCGGGGTACTGTTCCCCGAGCAGATCTTCCCCGAGGGCAATTGCACCTCGCCGGTGATCGCCAAGTTCCGGGAGCAGTGGCTCTACTTCTGCGCGGTCGACTACCGCACCTACCTGGGTTCGACCGAGCACTACGACGCTCGCGCGCAGGGCGACAAGCTCAGTAGGAAGTGACCAGCCACGAGCTGAGGAGCAGGTTCGCGCCGCCGCCTTCGTAGAGGTCGCCCTCCCAGAAGGCCTCGTAGTCGAAGCTGTTCGTGCCGCCGATCGTCACCTCGCTGGTGATGTCGATGGTGACATGCTCGACCTCCTTGCCCGGGCACCATCCGTTGCGGCCGTACCACCAGGTGCCGTACTGGTTGGGGACAGTCCCGTCGTTGACTTGCTCCATGCAACCCAGCGCGCTCCCCGCCACGGGGAACTCCACGACGTGCTCGACTCCGTTCACGTAGAAGTGATGATCGAAGTTACAAAACTCGGCACAGGCCTGGTTGCCCTCCTGCCCGTGCCCGCTGAAGCTGATCGCGATCTCCACCTTGGTGGCCTCGGCTGGGATGTCGAAGTCCACCGGCTCGCGATCATTATAGGTAGAACCTGTGTAGCCGCCACTGATGAAGGTCTGTAGGGACTGGGGGCGTACCGCCTTGCCCTGGTTGGACAATCGCAAGTCGAGGGCCACCTCGTAGGGTTGCTGCGTGTAGTAGGCGAAGGTGAAGCTCCCACCGGCGTTGAAGTAGGGCAACAACGACGACACGTCGTGCACCCACCGTCCCTCGCGGTGGTAGGTGGTGATGTAGCGACCGAGCTCCACGCAGTTGGACTGGTCGGCGTCGCACACCAGCAACCAGTTGATGTAGTCCCAGGCTGGGCAGGTGCCGTACTCGCCGTCGCCCACGCAGCCAAGGTAGTGGTCGAGTGTCAGGGTGTCGAAAGTCTGCATGGTGGCCGCGTCGGGCAGCTCCACCGTCACGTAGTCCATCTCGCCGGCCCAGTTGGGGTCGCTCACCTCCTGGCCGGTGAAGACGGGGATGACGGTGGCCGCCTCGGCCTCGAGCGCCACCTCGCGGGTGGCCTCGAAGTTGTAGTACACCGCCTCGTTGGCAGCCATAGAAATATCTGGCTCAAACCAACCATAATCGCTGTTGTAGCGTTCGGGGTTGGCGAAGCTGCCGATGTAGCGGAGACGCTGGAAACGGTCGATGGCCACGCCCCAGTTGGGGCTGCGCAGGGTGTCGGTAAGCCAGCCGTCGGCGTCGCGGTAGTCACTCGTGGCCAGGACGATGTGTTGCTCCCAGTAGGCGCGGTCCTCCTCCGCCAGGTCTTCCAGGAAGTTCTCGATCCCCGAGTCGAGCAAGGCCAGCTCGGTGGTGCGATCAGCCTCGTCTTTCTCCGAGGAGATGAAGATGACATAGGTGTTGCGGGGCAAGGCCTCGAAGAGCCCCTTGGTGTCGCGCTTGTTGTCCCATAGGTGGTCGGGCCAACCCGTGGCCTGGGCCGGCTGCGATGGGATGATGAGGACGGTGTCGCAGCCGGTCCAGTGCTCGGCCAGTCCCCAGTCGCCACTCGCGGTCTCGAGGGTGAAGTCGGTGACGGTGGCGTACATCGCGTCGCTGTCGGCTGCCTCGGCCCAGGGGACGACCGGGGTGCCGTCGTCGCAGGTGGTCGGGGCCGGGGGGTCGCCGCTGTCGGTGTCGCCGCTGTCGTCGCCGTTATTGGCCTCGGCGGGGCCCGTGTCACCCAGGTCGGGGCAGGCAAGCAGGAGGGACAGGAGCACGGGCACCTCAGTGGGGCGGGGAAGGTAGCACAGGCGATCACGCCGTCGCTGCCGGGGTTAGCGGGCCTGCCATGCTCCTCGGCCTATCCCTCGCCTTCGCGGCCGAACGCCCCGTGGTGTACGGCTACCACGCCTACTGGACCGACGACCCGGCCACCCTCGACTTCGACTCGCTTACCCACGTGGCGATCTTCAACGTCGACGTGGAGACGGACGGCTCGCTCAGCTCCACGAGCCACTGGACCGGCGTGGCCGCCGAGGTGGTGGCGGCGGCGCACGCGCAGGGCGTGAAGGTGCACGTGTGTGTCACGGCCTTCTACGAGTCGGAGCACGACGCCGTCTTCGGGAGTGGCGAGGTGCGCTCGCGACTCATCAGCGAGCTCGCCGAGCTGGTCAACGATTACGGCGCCGACGGGGTCAACGTGGACTTCGAGGGGCTGTCGAGCGCCTACCGGGAAGACATGGTCGATTTCGTGGTCGACCTGCGCGCCGAGGTGGGCGAGGTGGTGCTGGCCACGCCCGCCGTCGACTGGTCGGGCGCCTGGGACTACTCCGCGTTGAGTGACGTGTCTGACGG
Organism: Pseudomonadota bacterium; assembly: GCA_005778355.1. Taxonomy (GTDB): domain Bacteria; phylum Myxococcota_A; class UBA796; order UBA796; family SXON01; genus SXON01. The sequence goes on from SXON01000239.1 coordinate 9,697, forward strand.
CCTTTTCATCATGGGCTACGGCTACCACTGGACGGGCGGCAACCCGGGACCCAACGACCCGCTCTACGGCGGCGATCCCTGGAGCGACTACTCGCTCGACTGGACCGTGGACGATTACCTTGCCTACGACGCCGTTCCCGCCAAGGTGATCCTCGGCCTGCCGCTCTACGGCCAGGCCTGGGAGGCCAGCCACGAGGTGCCGGGCAGCGCTTACGACGACGGCTGGTCGATCACCATGGTCGACGCGATGGCCGAGGCCGCGGTGGAGGGGGCCCTCTACGACGACGTCACCCGCTCGCCCTACTACCTGCCGAGCGGCCAGCAGGTGTGGTACCCCGACCACGACAGCGTGCGCGAGCGGATCGAGTACGCGGTCGACCGCGAGATCGCCGGCGTGGGTTTCTGGGCGCTCGACTACGAGGGTCGCGACCCCGCCTTCTGGTCGATGGTGGACGAGGCGGCCACCTGGCCGGTGCCGGTGGACGAGGGCGACAGCGGCGACGACGGGGCGTCACCCGACGACACCGCGGCGCCCACCTCGGGACAGGCGAGCGCCACCGGGCCCGAGGAAACCGCGAACTGTGGCCTCGCCTTGCCGATGACCGGCTGGGCCTTTCTCCTCGCTATTCCTCGACGATCGGGGCGCGGTACACGTGCGCGAGGTCTCCCTGCGCGCGACCCGGTTGACACCCGTCGCTAGTCGAAGTTGCACGCCTCGCTGATGCTCAGCGACTGTGCTTGCTCGTCGGTGAGCAGGCCGCCGCTCCCGCCGTCGCCCATGGGCAGGGCGATCCAGCCGGGGCGCATGCTCTGCATGGCCATCTGGAGGGCGGTGAGCAGGTCGCCGGGGCCCGGCCACCACAAGGCCGCGATGGGGGTGCCCTCGAAGCAGGGTGGGTACATCGGCGAATCGCCCGGCCCGTAGTCGCCTGAGCCGTCGTTATCAGCGTAGGAGGCGACAAGCTCGAGTGCGACATCGTCACCGAAATTGTCGATGTAGGCGAAGTGGTCGGCCGCGGGCTCCCCATCGAAGCTGACGCTCCAAGCGGCCTCGATGGGCGCGTCGTAGAGGAAGGCCGCGACGGGATCGCCGCTGAGGTAGGTCCACGGCAGGGCGGCGAGGCCGATGCCGTGGGGGTCGCCATCAAAGGTACCGCCCAGCGTGAGCGTCGTGTCGGGTGCCAGCGCCGAGGGGAGCGGGATGGCCATCGCCGACGCGAACTCGGGGCCCATCTCGCTAAACAGGTAGACCGCGTTCCAGCCCTCCACCACGCCCACCGCCGCGTAGTTGGCGCCGATTTCGCCGGTGATGTAGGCCGCCCACCAGAGGCCGGCGCCGATGTAGGACTCGTTCCCCGAGGGGAGGCCGTCGCCATCGGCATCGAGGTGAAGGGCGGGCACATACATCGCCACCAGCATCCCCGGGGCGTTCTCGGGGTCGGCCTCGACCAGCGCGCCCGGCGGCGGCTCGCCCGCGTGCAGCAGGAACGGGTCGGCGTCGACGGTCGCGGAGAGCCAGGTGTCCTCGAAGCGGAGCTCCTCGGAGCCGAGGCTGGTCATGTCGAGCGGCGTGAGGGTGAGCGTGGCGCCCACTGCGTCGGCATCGACGTCGAAGCCCATGTCGGCGGGCGCGGCGCTGTCGCCGGTGTCGGTCGTGTCGCCGGTGTCGCCGGTGTCGCCGGGCTCGCCGCTGTCGGTGTCCTTGCTGTCGGTGTCGCCGGAGTCGCCCGGGTCGCAGGCGAGGAGGAGAAAGGGAAACAACTTCATGGATGATCCGGGTTCGATGGCCAGGGCCGCAAGGCGTGTGCCACGAGTTACCCGCCTTTGTCCGTTGGATCTATGTGTGAAATTACACAGGCGATCCGGGTCGCTCCACCCGCCCGTCCGCGTGGCGCGCGAAGCGTTGCTCGTCCCGGGGGTGAACGGGGTCGGGTCGCGACCAGGGCCAGCCGCCGAAGCGCGTGCGCTGGTAGTCGGCGTAGGCCTGATGGATCTCGCTGGGCGAGTTCATGACGAAGGGCCCGTGAGAGGTCACCGGCTCGCCGATGGGCTGGCCCTGGAGCATGAGCACCTCGGCGTCAGCGGATGCGGAGAGGGTCGTCGCGACGTCGGCGTGCAGGACGACCAGCTGGCCCGGGCCGACCACCTGCCCGTTGACCTCGACCGCACCTTGCCAGGCGTACATCGCCCGGTTGACGTCGGGTCGCGACACCGGCATCTCGATGCGAGCCCCAGGCGTCAGGACGATGGTCCAGATGCCGAGCTCGTGCGCGGGGTCGGCCGCCCACGAGTCGGGGGGCGTCCCGGGCCCCTGAGCCTCGGCGAACCTCCCCGCGATCACGGTCACGCGGGCGCCGTCGCGTTCGATCACCGGGATGTCGTGGGCCCAGAGCATGGTGAAGTAGGGGTCGACCAGCTTCGACTTTCGCGGGAGGTTGAGCCAGATCTGGAACAGCTCGGCGTGGTTGTCGCCATCGCGACGCAAACACGGGAACATCTCGCTGTGAACGACGCCCTTGCCAGCCGTCATCCACTGCACGTCGCCACCCCCGAAGCGCGCGGTGGCGCCGAGCGAGTCGCTGTGGTCGATGCGACCGCGCCGCACCAGGGTGACGGTCTCGAAGCCGCGGTGCGGGTGCGCCGGGAAACCCGGCACCGTGCTGCCATGGTACATACTCCAGCCGTCGCGACTGGAAAAGTCCGCGCCGATGTCGCGACCGGCGAGCGAGCTTGCCGGGCCCAGCTGCTCGTTGCCCGCCGGGTAACGGTCGTCGTGATGCACGCAGAACAGGAAAGGATCGAGCGTGGGCCAGGGCGGCGAGCGCAACGCCACCGCCTGCTTGATAGGGTTCATCCACCCAACCTAAGCGCCGAGCCTACGGGAAGTCGTTCTCGGCCAGGAGGCCGTAGTGCATCACGCACATCTCGTCGAAGGCATTGTCGCCCACCGTCACCTGGAAGGGCTCGGCGAAGCCGTCTTCTACGAGCGCGTCGCGCAGTCGGTCGTTGTCGAGCGTGTTGTCGTAGTGGCAGGTGATCTCGATCTTGTCTTCCGGGGAGAGCGTGGGGAGCTCTCCCATTGGCGCGTCGTAGAGGTAGGTCTGCTGCCAGGCCGAGTCGAATCGTTCGATGTGGGAGAGACACTGCGTGTCGCCCTCCACGTTGTGGAGGTCCATCCGGATGTCGAGGCCCGCGTAGTGCATGTGGGGGAACACGCCCCAGATGGCGTACTCGTTCTCCGAGAAGCCGTCGTCGCGGTCTTGCTGGCCCCAGGTCTCCCACCAGATTTCCTCGTGGTTGTACTTGTTCGCGGGGATGCCGAAGTGCCCGTCGGCCCAGCCGCCCTTGTAGGCCGCCGGGCTCCAGTTCACCTCGTTGGCGTGCGCGCCGCCGAAACGGTCCATCCAGACGCGGTAGTGCGGCTTCTCGTCGAGCCAGCGCACGGCGATCGCCGTGTTGTCGTACTGGGGCTCGTCGGTCTGGTGGTAGTGGAAGGTGAGTACGATCCGCTCGTTCGGCTGCACGGTCAGCGCTGAGTTGGGCGGGAAGTACAGGGGGCCGGTGTTGGCGATCCACGTGAACAAGAGCCGAGTGTCGGGGATCTCCTGCGTGGGGCAGTTGTTCACGCCGTTGCTCCCGTCGTCCGGGGCGGTGACGCCGGTCGGGTCGGAGGCCACGATGATGTGGTGAATCATGTTCCCGGGGTCGGGGATGATCTGCAGGGCGTCGATGTAGCCCTCGACGCCCTTGCCGAGTGGCATGCTGAAACAGAGGTTGTAATCGAGGGAGTCGGGGTCCCCCGGGATTTCCGCCTCGGGGCCCGGCAGGAACTCGACGTCGTCGCCCGAGAGCATCGGCGGCGGGATCGGCGTGACGTCGACCGCCGTGGCCTCGTCGCCCAGCGGCATCCCGCCGGTGAGCCAGGCGCGCACCGTCTCGATGTCGTCCTCGGACATGCGGGGGTCGTCCATCCACGGCGCCGGGGGGGTGCAGCTGTCCGAGTCGGGGATCGGCCAGGGCGGCATGATGTAGGGCGCGTGCTCGTCGCCCATCATCTTCTCCAGCGACAGCTTCCCGTACGCGCCGAACTGCTCCGGGTTGCCGAGCACGATGGGGTTGTAGCCTTCCTGGTGACAGGCGGTGCAGTTTTCTGCGACAATCGGTCGCACGTCCTGGAACCAGGTAGGAACGGCCTCGCTGCCGTTTCCGGTGGGGCCGGAATCGGCGCCATCGACCGCGCAGGCGGCCAGGCTGGCGAGGAGGAGGACGGACGCGCGGCGTGCGAGGACGATCATGGGCAGGGGCGACAATAGCTCCGCCTCCCGCCACCGGCAAGTGACAGGCGTTGTTCCTCGGTCAAAGGTCCGATAAGCCCGGGTGGACCGGGGACGCTTGCGACGGGCGTGATCGCCGCGCGCTTTCTGTCCCGACGCGGAGTATGATTGGTGCGCATGTCGAATCCCCTGGCGGAGCAACCTAGGCTCCACCTGCACGTGAGCGAGGTTTTGCGCCAGCAAGCGGCGGAGGCTGTGCACCTCGCGCGCGACGTACGCCGCGACCCCGACCTGCTCGACGCGCTGGAGGGGATGGTGGCCCGCGTGCGGGACACGGCGAAAACGCTGGGTTTGTCCCATGTCGAGCGCGCGGCGCTTCGCGCGCTCCGCGGCTTGTCCTCCCCCGAGCGCGACGAGCTGCTCGAGGAGCTGCTCGACACCTGCACCGGCGGCCTCCGCACCACGCCGATCCTCCGTCCCATCGTGGTGGTGGCCACGAAGGAGAACGCCAGCCTGCTGCGCGGTGGCGCGGCCGTGCTCGCCACGGCGATCCGCGTGGCACCAGACGTCGCCACCGCAGTTCGCACGGCAACCGCCGACGACGCCGCTGCGGTCGTGGCCCCCGTGTCGGCGGTCCCCGAGCTGGCCAGCCACCGCCGCGCCGCGCTCCGCGATCGCCTCTTGCTCGTGTACGGGCCCGAGAACGACATCGGCGCGCGCTTGCAGGCCGCGCGGATCGGCGCCGTCCAGTACCTGCCGGAGCCCCTCGACCTGCGCGCGGCGCTGCGCGAGGTGCGCGGTCGCATCTCGGCCTGGCGGACCAGCGCGTGGCGTGTGCTCGTGGGAGATCGCACTGAAGAACGTGCGCAGTTCCTCGCAGCAGCCATCGGCTCCGAGGAGATTGCCACCGTCACGGCGGTGGGCGGCTTCAAGCTCCTCGAGGCGATCGAGCGTCATTCGCCCGACCTCCTGGTGATCGGCCTTCCCATGGATGGCATCCCCGGGCCGGAGCTGGCGGCGATGCTCCGCACCCACCAGCGCTATTCCGCGCTTCCGCGGCTATTTGTGCGCGACCCCGACGCGCCGCCGCCGCCGATCGCCGGCGGACACGGCGTGATCGACCGCGACTCGCGGCCAGAGGTCTTCAAGGCGCGGCTGCTCGGCCTGCTCGACGAGCGCCGGCGCGAACGCGCGATGCGCGAGTACGACGAACTGACCGGTTGCCTCGCGCAGGCCGCGATCCTCAACGCCGCCGACCGCGAGGTGGCGCTGACTCGCCGACGTGGAGATGCGCTGGTGGCGGTGCGTTTCGAGCTCGACGAGCCGATGGAGCTCGCACGCCGGGCCGGGGCCATCGCCACCGACGGGGCCATGCGTCTGCTCGCGCGCACCATCGGGGTGTGTGTGCGCGACACCGACAGCGTGGGCCTCATCGGATCCTACGGCTTTCTCCTGTTGATGCCCGGTTGCTCGATGGCCCTCGCGAAGGAACGGGTGGACGACATCCGCCGCCGCTTCGGGCTGCAAGTCGCGGCCAACGAGCGCATCGCAGGGGCGGGGTTCTCTGTGGGCATGGCGGAGGGGCCCGACGATCTGCTGCTGCGCGCCGAGCGACAGCTCCTCCGTGCACGCGGCCTCGTGGAGCGTCCCCCGGAGTCGGGGCCGGTCCACGTGCTCGTGGGCGGCAAGGACGAGGCCGGTCGCGAGCGCACCGAGCCGCCACCATTGGCCCTCGCCGCGAGCATCTTCACCGGCGACGACTAGGCGCCGCTACATCAACTCGGCGGCCTTCACCTTGACCGTGCCCTTCACCAGCTCGGTGCGGCAGGCGAGCCGCATCGTGGTGGGGAATCCGTTCTCTTTCAGCGCGGCGCGCTCGCGGGGCGACTGCTCGGCGAGGCCCTCGGCGCCCTCGAGCACCTCCACGCGACAGGTGCCGCAGCTTGCCTCGGAGCAACCCGTGGCGATGGGCCGCTTGAATCGACTGGTGCCGCCGATGATCGTGGTGCCCACGTCGACGTCGGCGGCCTGCTCGCTGCCATCGGGCCCCACCACCACGAGGTGGACCTTGGGTACTTCCTCCTTCGGCGCGGCCGCCTTGTCTTCGAGGCCGAACAGCTTCTTGAGGCGACGACGGAGACCGAGTGGCGAGGGCATGGGACGCTCCTGGGTGGGCAGGCGGGGCGGCGGCGAGTAACGCAGGGCGGAGAGCGGGCCTGTTGCCCGCGATACTCGCTCGCGATGATCGACTGGGTGGAACTGTCTCGCTCGCTCCATGGGCACCTTGGCGTGCTCGCGGCGGCGGCGCTGGTGCACCCCGTGGTGTTTCTCCGGCCGGGTCGCCCCCTGTCGCGCGGGCAACGCTGGGCGACGGGCGCGGCGGCGGGTTTGCTCGCTGGCGTCTACGCCGGGGGCCTCGCGCTCTACCCGGGCTACCGAGCATCCGAACGTCCCGCGTTGATGAAGGATAATTTCGAACTCGCGCTGTGGTTCGAACGCAAGGAACACCTCGCCTTCGTGGCGGTGGTGCTCGCCGTGTCGGCCGCGATCATGGTCTTGTCGCGCCGAGACGGGAGCCAGAACGGCGTGGCGCGGGCGATGCTGGCGGTGTCGTCCGCGCTCGTGGTGCTCGCCGCCGTTGTCGGGAGCGTGGTGGGCGCGTGGGTGCGCTAGGAGGCTGTCGGGCGTAGACCGACGCCCGAGATCGTGATGGTCATCGTGATCGTCATCGTGGTCGTGACTCGTTGATCATGGACGTGGTCGTCGATCGGCAGTTCGTCATCCGTCGCTCGTCATGGTGGACCGCGAGATCGTGGCTCGTGTCAGGCTCCTCGTCGGGCCGGGTCTGCGCGCGCCCCCATCGCAAGCGAGGGGCGCGCTTGCCCCGTCCCACCGAGGAGCCAAGATGTCCGAGTCCACCGTCGTCTTCCCCCACAACAACCTCGAAGCGCATCAAGTCGCGCTCGAGTTCACCGTCGCCGCGTGGAAGATCGCGGAGCAGATCCCGCGCGGAGGCGGGCCGGTCGCCGACCAACTGCGTCGCGCGGCGGTGTCCACCGTCACCAACATCGCGGAGGGCGCCAATCGCGCCGGCGCTGGCGAGAAACGCCAGAAGTTCTCCATCGCCCGTGGCGAGGTGGGCGAGGCGGCCGCGGCGCTCGAACTCGGAGTGGCTCTCGGCCTGGTGCCTGCGGGCGAGGCGGAGGCGGCGCGGGTGCTGGCGGGTCGGGTGGGCGCGATGCTCACGCAGCTCATCCGGCGGTGGGGCGGTTAGCGCCTTGACGTGTCAATCGCATCAAAATATATTGGTAGATGGCTGGCAAGTCCTACCGGACGTGGTCGCGGGACCAGGTCCTTCTCCTCCCCCCGTCGATGCAGGACTGGCTCCCCGACGACCACCTCGTCCACTTCATCCTCGACGTGGTGGAAGGGTTGAACATCTCCGCCATCGAGCAGGTGATCCAGGCGAAGGATTCGCGAGGAGAGCGGCCGTGGAACCCCCGGATGATGGTCGCGCTGTGGTTCTATGGTCTCTGCCTCGGGGTGCGCCCGTTTGCTTGCAACCAGGCGCCTGGAGATTGCCACCTACGAGGACGTCGCCTTCCGCGTCCTCACCGCCGACACCCACCCGGACCATTCCTCGATCTCGCTGTTCCGGAAGCAGCACCTCAAGGCGCTATCTGCCTTGTTCCTTGATATTCTCCTCGTCTGCCAGCGGGCAGGGATGGTGACGCTCGGCCGGGTGGCCCTCGACGGCACGAAGATGAACCGCGAAGTGCGGGTGGGCACGCCAGCAAGCACAAGGCGATGAGCCACGCGCGGATGAAGCAGAAGGAGACCGAGCCCGCGGCCAAGATTGCGGCGAAGCTGGCCGAGGCCGAGGCCGCCGACGCGGGCGAGGATGCCCTTCACGGTCGCGATGCCCGAGGCGACGAACTTCCCAGGGAACTGCGCCGGAAACAGGACAGGCTTGCGAAGATCCAGCAAACCCGCCACGAACTCGAAGCCGAGGCGAAGTTGGCCCGGGCGGCCGAGCTGGCCGAGCGTGAACGCCCCAAGGATGGACCGCCCCGAGAGCCCCCTGGACCCACGTTGCCCCAGCACCGTGTCCGTCACGATGCCGCCGACGACCCGGCGGCGGATGCCCAGCGAAACGTCACCGGTCCGGACAGCCGAATCATGAAGTCCGGCAGGGACTTCGTGCAAGGCAACAACGCCCAGGCTGTCGTCGATGAGGGCGAGCAGGTGATCGTCTCGACAGGCGTCACCAACCAGGCGCCGGACGCGCAGCACCTCCCCGCGATGCTCGCCGCCGTGAAGGAGAACCTGGGCGAGTATCCGGTGCAAACACTCGGAGACGCTGGATATTACTCGGCGTATAACGCTAGCTTCTGTGACCGGGTCGGCACCGACGCGCTGCTGTCGGTCGGCCGCGAGGAACGGATCCTCGACCCGGCCGACCGGCCGACGGCGCCCTCCGACCCGCGCTCGGCGATGGCGGCGAAGTTGCGTTCGGTCCTGGGGATGGGCGCCTCTCGACGGCGAAAGTGCATCGTCGAGCCCGTCTTCGGTCAAATCAAGGAAGCACGGGGCATACGCACGTTCCTGCTCCGCGGCCTGGAGCAGGTGCGCGGGGAGTGGAACCTCATCTGCTTGGCACACAACCTGCTGAAACTATTCAGATTCACCCAACGAAGTGCGCTGGCGCGAGCGTAGGAGCACGGACCGACCACGACCGACCCTCACCGCCCACGATCCACCCATCCACGCCCACGGACGAACCACCATCACGATTACGATCACGAGTCCGATGATGCACCGCCGCACGCACACCCACCCAGCGAGGCGCCCGCGACCGCGCCCGGTCGCCCTTCCCGCAGCGCGCGCGCAACGCGCGACGCGCTCCTAGAACTGGAACAGCGCCCACGCGTAGAGCGCGAGCGTGAGGGCGCGGGCGCCCCAGCGAGCGAGATCGCCTGATTCACCGTGGTCCGTTACCCGGTTGCCGTAGACGGCGCCGAGCGCGAGGCCCCCAAGGAGCCCGCCCACGTGGGCGCCGTTGTCGATGAAGGGGAGGAAGACGCCCAGCGCCAGGTTCCCGGCCACCCAGGGCCAAAGGAGCGGTCCGAACCAGCGCCGGGTGTGCGGGGAGAGCCGTCCGCCCCAGCGCCATCCAAAAGCCACCATCGCGCCGAGGAAACCGAAGGCGCCGCCGCTGGCGCCCACGGTCACATCGCCCCCGCCGATCATCGAGCCGATGCCTCCGGTCACGGTCGACACCGCAAAGAGCATCAGCACCCGGGTGGGCCCGTACACCGCCTCGAGGACCTCGCCGATCGCCCAGAGCGCCGCCGCGTTCATCGCGAGGTGCCCGGCGTTCCAGTGGAGAAATCCGTAGCGGAGGAGCCGGTAGTACTCGCCGTCGTGCACCAGATCGGCGGTGCGCGCGCCGAGGTCGCCCATCAGGTCGCGCGTGCGGTTCCAGCCGATCACCTTCCACCACGGCTGTCCTCGGCCGAGGTCGAGTAGGCAACTGTACACGTAGAAGCCTGCGAGAAACAGGCAAAGTCCCATGGTGGCGATGGGTCGATCACGCAGGTAGAAGTCGAGGCGCTTCTCGGCCCGCTCCCAGCTTCGTTCTTCCTGGGGCGTGGGCACTACCGCACCTCGTAGAGCGTGGCGGCGGCCAGGGGCCCGTGGCCGAGGGCAATGGGCAAGGGCCCGAGCGTCTCGGCGTAGAGCCCGGCGCCGGCCTGCACGTCGACGACCCGCAGCGGGAAACGACTGGTCGATTCCTCGCGGGCGAGTGGCTCCCACCTGGGCGGCACGGCGCCGCCGGAATGTTCGTCCACCGCCACGAGCGTGCCGGGGGCAGAATCCTCGACGCGCACGGCGCCACCGGCTTCCATGACGTGTCGGAAGGTCCACTCGCCGCGAAAGGCGGTCGCCCGGTGCTCATCGAGCATCGCAGTCGCGACCTCGGCCGAGGCTCGTGCGTAGGCCCAGTCGGCCGCGACGGTGGCCACGCCGATCACCCCGGCGAGGGCGCTGGCCACGGCGAGCGCCCGCTTGCCGTGGGCCACCTCCTCGGCCGAGCGCGTGGCGAGGATGGCGAGCGGCGCCGCAGCCGGGAGCAGATACCGCGCGGAGGCGTAGTTGTGGACCGCGACGACGCCGAAAACGACGACCACGACGAGGGTTCCGATCAAGAACGAGTCGAGACGATCCCCCTTCCGGCGCCGGGTGACGGGGGAGACGCAGGCGAGCAGGGCGCGCGACAGAGCTGTGCCTCCGAGCGCCGCGAAGACCAACAGCGCGAGGGCGCCGCTCGCCCCGAGGCCGTCGGGTCTCACCAGGAGCAAGGCGATGAGGCCGAGGGCGGTGCCGACGGCGAGGTGGACGGGAGCCGCCAGCGCGAGCCCCAGGCAGGTCGGCAGGAGCGCGAGGCGGGCGAGGGTGCCGAGCGCGCGCCCGTCGAGCGGTCCCCGGGCGATGATGTCGCGACTCTCCCAGGCCACGAGCGGGTGGAAGGCGCCGTGCTGGGCGTACACCAGGCCCTCGATCACCGCCGGCACCACAGACATCGGCACGAAGAGGGCCGCCGCGTGGCGAGCGGAGAGACGGATGCGGAAGGCGTGCACCGCCACGACGCCGGCCACGAGCAGGGCGGGGTACTTCGTCTCGATCGCGGCCCCGAGTGCGAGGCCCGCGATCACGTAGAGATGGTCGGCGTTGTCGCGGGAGAGCGCCTCCCGGTAGGCGGCCAGCCCCGCCGTGGCGAGCGCCACCATGGGCAGGTCGATCATCAGGCTGTCTTGGAGCCCGAGCAGCACCGTCGACGAGCTGAGCCAGGCCAGGGCGGCGTAGCCGGGGTGTTTGCAGGCGCGGGCCATCCAGGTGGCGGCGCCCCAGGCGTAGAGGGCCACCCAGCCAAGCGCGGGGACGCGTCCCGCGAGGCCGAGCGGCGAGATGAGCTTCATCCACCAGAGGTGCAGCGGCGGGTGCGCGTAGAGGAAGCCATCGCCGCCTTGCCAGGCGCGGGTCCAGGCGTAGGGGTCGGCCCAGGCCACGGTGCGTCCGAGCCACAAGTACGACTCCTCGTCGACCACCGGGGGCTTGGGCAGGGCGAGCGCGGCGATCACCAGGGCCGCGATCACCACGCGACCCGTGAAGCCGACGGCCACGTTCACTGCCTAGCCAACGAGGAACCGTTCAAACTGGAGAAAACTCTCCTCGATGAGCGCTACCTCCGCGTACTCGCCGGCCTGGTGGGCCTGCGCGGCGAGTCCGGGCCCGAGGTTCACCGCGTCGATCCCGCGCGCCGTGAGGCGGGCCACGTCGGTCCACGCTTGCTTGGCGGCCACGGTGTTCCCGTTTCGGGCCAGGAAGTCGCGCAGAAGCGCGTTGTCGGTCACCACGCGGCCGCTGGGGGCCGCCTCCACGACCTCGAGCTCCGCCTCCCCCACCAGCACGCGAACCTCGGCGATGGTGTCGTCGATCTCGCGGCCGGGCGCGAAGCGGAAGTTGAGGTTGAGGCTGAATTGATCCGGGATCACGTTGCGGGTCTTCCCGCCCTCGGCGAGCGTGGCCGACAAGACCTCGCGGAACGTGAAGCCGTCGATCACCACGTCGCGCGGCGGTCGCGACGCGAGATGCGAGAGCAAAGGCGCCGCCTTGTGGATCGCGTTGTCGCCCTGCCAGGGCCGGGCGGAGTGCGCGGCGCGACCGCGGTAGGTGACGCGGAGGTGGAGGGTGCCGAGGCAGCCCACCTGGACCACGTTGTCGCTGGGCTCGAGGCAGAAGGCGAGGTCGGCGCGGCCGAGCCAACCCACCTGGTCGAGCACCGGGCCGAGCCCGCTGTCGACCCAGGGCCCTTCCTCGCGGTCGTAGAAGACGAGGCCGAGGTCGAAGCGCGAGCGCGCGGCGACGGACGTGGCGACCTCGAGCATCACCGCCAGGCCGCCCTTCATGTCGCTCGCACCGACGCCCTGGATCCGCCCGCCTTCGCGTCGGGCGGGGCCGTCGCTGGCTTTCGGCGGCACCGTGTCAGTGTGCCCCACGAGCAGGACCAGCGGCCGTCCGCGCTGCGGGGTGCGGGCCAGGACGCTCTCGCCCACCCGGGTGACCCCGAGCCCCGTGTCGCGGAGCTGTGCCTCGACGAGGTCGGCGCAGGCGGCCTCGTTGCCGGTGACGCTCGGCACGCGGCAGAGTTCGAGCGTACGGCGGGCGAGTCGCTCCGCGAGCGTCGTCATGGCGCCCCTCTAGACCGCGACCGCGAAGTTGCGCAGCGCCGCATTGAGCGACACCTTCTGGTCGGTGCTGGCCTGCCGGCGACCGATGATGAGCGCGCAGGGCACGCCGTAGTCGCCCGCCGGAAAGCGCTTGGTGCGCGTGCCCGGGATCACCACGCTGCGGGGCGGAACCTGGCCCTTGTAGACCACCTCCTCGGGGCCGGTGACGTCGATCACCTGGGTCGACGCGGTGAGCACCACGTTGGCGCCGAGCACCGCCTCCTCCCCCACCACCACCCCTTCCACCACGATGCAGCGGCTCCCGATGAAGGCGCCGTCTTCCACGATGACCGGACGTGCGCTCGGCGGCTCGAGCACGCCGCCCAGCCCAACCCCGCCCGAGAGGTGCACGTTGCGGCCCACCTGGGCGCACGAGCCGACCGTGGCCCAGGGGTCAATCATCGTGCCGCTACCCACCCGGGCGCCGATGTTCACATAGCCGGGCATCACGATGGCCCCCTTCTCGAGGAAGGCGCCGTAGCGGACCGTCCCGGGGGGCACGACACGCACGCCGGCCTCGGCCAGGCCCTTCTTCAAGGGGATCTTGTCGTGAAACTCGAACGGTCCAACCTCGTGGACCTCCATCCTGGCGATGCCGAAGTAGCCGAGGATGGCCTGCTTCACCCAGGCGTGGACGACCCACTCGCCATCGACCTGCTCCGCCACGCGGAGCTCGCCCCGGTCGAGCCGGGCAACGGCCTCGCGGATGGCGTCGGGATCACGGGCCTCGACCGCACCTTGCAGGCTCTGCATGGGCTCGCCGCTAACGTGCCGCCAGGGGGCGCGTGCTAGGATCGCCGCCGCGTGGAAGCTCAGGTCATCATCGCGTGGGCGGCCCTCGGGCTCGGCGCGCTCGCGCTCGTGTTCGGGGTGGTGTTTGGCGTCCGGGCCTTCCGGCTCGCCCGCGTGCTCAGCTCCACGCCACCGACGCCCATTCCTGCGCTGGAGGCCGGGCTCCACGAGGTGCGCGGCGTGGTGCACGGGGAGGGCTCGGTGGAGTCTCCCCTGTCGCGACAGGCCTGCGTGTACTGGCGGATGATCATCGAGCAGCGCCGTCGTAACCGCTGGGAAACACTGGTCGACAAGCGCGAGGCCGTGCCCTGCTGGCTCGACGACGGCGGCGGTCGCGTGGCGATCTCGCCGATCGACGCCGACGTGATCGTCACCTTGAGCGCGCGGGGGACGGGGGGTATCTTCGGCTTCCCCAGTGCGGAGCTGTCGGAAGTGCTGGAGCGCCTCGGCGCCTCGCCCGATGGCATGGTGGGCCCCTACCTTCGCTACCGCGAGGAGGTCGTGACGCCGGGCGACCGGCTCCACGCCGTCGGCACCGCGGTGAGCGTGGGCGAGGGGTGGGAGATGCGCAAGGACAACGATGTCTACGTGATCAGCGACCGCGACGAGGCCGACATGGTGGCCAACCAGGAGCGTCTCGCGGTGCGCTGGGCGGGGCTCGCGGTCGCCGGTGCGCTCGCGCTGGCATGGGGTTTCTTGAACGGCGGGGTCGCGGCGCTCTTGTAGGACTTCAGCCGACCAGGCGCCGATGCTCCGGCATCATGCAGCGGTCCTGCACGACCTTGATACCGGCGTCCTGGAGTAAGGCTGCGGCCGCGTCGTCGCGGATGCCGAGCTGGAACCAGGCCACGCGCGGTTTCCAGGGGAGCGCGAGGATCTCGCGGGCATGGCCGACGAGGAACTCCGGCCGCCTGAACACCTCGATCACATCGACAGGATCGAGCTCAGCGAGGGTGGCCACCGGCGGGCTGCCGAGCCAGTCACCCCGGAGCTTGGGGTTGACGCCCACCACCCGCCAGCCGCGCTGGTGAAGGTAGGCAGGCACGTAGTACGCCGCCTCGTAGGGGGACTCCTTGGCGCCGAGCACCGCGACGGAGCGGTTCTCGGTGAGGATGCGTCGAAGGTCGGCATCGGTCGACATGCGCGAACGTAGCGCGGGTACGCGTCACGAAAGCAGGCAAGCGAGCGGAAGTTCCTCGCCCGGCCACCGCTTCACGAGGCTGCCGCTCGGACGCCCGCTCCCCACCGGCTCCATGTAGGCCCGCCGGTGCTGCATCGTGTGAAACGCGTTGTTATTCGCGATAAATCTGCTTTCTCCCTGTTCCCAGGGCAGCACGTAGGCGCCGGCGCAAACGTCCACCGCCCGAAAGTATGCACGTGCGGCTTCGGCTTCGAGATTCCGCCGCACCAGCCGGGTGACCACGCCTTGGAGGGTGTCCCAGGCCTCGCGGTCCAGCGAGGCGGGATCGGCCATTCGAGGGTGCCAAGGCCCCAAGTCCGCGTGTGCGCGCAGCGCCGGAGGCAGCTCCGCGACCATCGCGATCACGCTCTCGGGAAACGGGGCGACCGCGGTGCAAACGTGACGCGGGGTGGGCTGGTGCGGAAAGCGGATCTCCACGATGCGTGGCTTTACGGGCCCAGAACAGCCATCGTGGTGGTAATACTCGCCCTGGCTCAGCCGGCCGGGGCTCGACCGGCCCCGCACGTGGCGGTAGCTTGGATGGCTCGAAGGCACGTTCTTCACCACCACGAGCCCTTCGGCATCGACCAGCGCGAAGAAGGCTTCTCTGTGCGCCTCGGCGAGCAAGACGTCGTGCAGCCAGTCCGCCGGCGGGCTTCCCACGAGGCCGTCGATGACGAGGCCGAGCGAGGTGGGGCGACGGGTAAGCGCCGTCCACTCCCCGAGACGAAGCGTTCCCGCCGGCGGCGGTACCGGGCTCAGCTGGCCTTCTCGCGCACCAGCCCGCGCGGCAAGAGCGCCAGCATCGCCGGCAAGACCAGCAGGTCGCCAAACACGCCGGTGCCGAGGGCCAGGGCCACCAGCAGGCCGAACCACGCCACCGATTTCACCGCCGCGAGCCCGAGCACCGAGAAGCCGAGCGACAGGCCGAGCGCGGTGATCACGAGGGATCGTCCCACGCCGCGGACGGTCACGCGGGCCGCGTCGTTCACGTTCCCGCGTGCCGCCAGCTCGTGTTGGAATCGGTAGAGGAACTGCACGGTGTCGTCGACCACGAGGCCGAGCACGATGGCCCCGATGGTCACCGTCGCCACGTCGAGGCGGATCCCGGCGAAGCCCATCACTCCGAGGGTGAGCAAGATGGGAACGAGGTTCGCGGGGACCGCGAGGGCGGCGAGGCGCAGGCTCCGAAACAGGGTGGCAATGAGCCCGAAGATGAGGACGAAAGCGAGTCCAAAGCTACTCAGTTGGCTCTGGACGATGTAGTCCATCATGTGGACGTAGAGCGGGAGGTAGCCGGTGGGGGTGATCGTCACCCCGCTGGGCAGTTCGGCCATCGCGACCAGCCGGGGGATGAGTTTCCCCATCTCGCCAGCCGACAGCATCGGGATTCCCACCGTCACCCGCGCCGATTTCCAGTCGCCCTCCACCTGGGCGGAGAGGTCGACCTCGGGCGAGGACTGGTAGAGGAGGAAGGCCTGCGTGAGCGCGGCGGGGTTGTCCGGCACGGTGTCGCTGCGGTCGGCCGACAGTTCGCGGTTGAGCCGCTTGGCCACGTCGGCCACGCTCGAGGCCCAGGCCACCTGCGGGTCGGTCTCCATCTTCCGCTCCCAGCGGTCGATGGCGACGAGGATGGCCGGGTCGTCGACGCGGTCGGGCCCCTTGACCACGAACTCCAGCGGCGTGTAGGGGCCCACCGCTTCCTCGATCCACGTGGAGTCCACCCGCACCTTGTGCGACTCGCGGAAGTAGTCGAGGGAGTAGGTGTCGACGACGATCTTGCTGATGCCGAGCATCGACACGAGGGCGAGGAGCGCGGTGGCGGCGAGCACCGGCAGGGGTCGCGACAGCGCGAGGTCGGCGCAGCCGTCCACGAAGGCCTGGAGCTTGCCGTGGTTCGACACGGTGGGCTGGAAGGCGGGCCACAAGAGCGCCACCGGGCACAGGATGAACGCCAGCAGGAAGGCCACCGAGAGGCCCACCGCCGCGTAGATGCCCAGGTCGCGAAGCACCGCCATCGGGGCCGTAGCCAACGACGCGAAGCCCACCACCGTCGTGACCGTGTTGAACAGGCAGGGCATGAAGACGAAGCCCGCGGCCTTGCGGACGAGCGCCCAGCGCGTGCCCGTCCACCCCTCACTCACCTCGGCCGTGTGGTTCATGATGTGCACGCAGTCCGACACGCCGATGACGAGCACCAGTGTGGGGAGGATCATCGTCACCATGTTGATGTCGCGACCGGCGAGGCCGTACACGCCCATCAGCCAGGCGGCGCCGATCCCCACCGACACCATCGCCACGCCCATCGCCGCCACCCGGCCCATGAGCACCCACAACACCCCGATGATGAGCACGTAGCTGGCCAGGATGAACACCACCGAGTCGACGGTGGAGAGCCGGTTGAGCGCCGCGTAGATGACGCCGATGCCGGCCTCGCGGTGTTCTGGGCCGAGCAGCGGATCCACGGCCGCCCGCAGGTTGGCCAGCACCCCGTCGCGGGCCTGGTCGAAGCCCTCCATCGTGGCCATCTGGACGATCACCAGGGCGGTCTTGCCGTCGGGCGACAAGAGTCGCCCGGCCACCTGGGGGTCGCCGAGCGCGCGCTGGGCGGTGGCCGTCCAGTCGGGCGCGGCGCCCACCAGGTTGCCGACCCTGAGGACGGGCCATCCGTCGTGGTCGAGCTCGCCGCGGATCTCGTCGACCGTGGCGATGGAAGTGACCCGCGCGACGCCTTCCACGCGTGAGGCCGCGTCGCCCACGTCGCGCACCTTCTGCATGGCGGCCGGGGTGAAGATGCCGGCCTCGTCGTGCACCGCGATGGCCACCACCTCGTCGTTGCCGAAGGCGCGCTGGAAGTCGTGGTAGGCCACGAGCGCCGGGTCGCCCTCCACGAACCACACCTCCACGGCATTGTCCACGCCGATGCCCCGGGCCCAGTGCACGCACAAGCCGGTGACGACGGCCACCAGCGCGAACAGGGGCCAGCGTAGTCGCAAGATCCACTCTACGACCCGCTCGCCGACGCTCATGTGGCGCCGAGTAACGCGGGATCTGCTGGCTTGACCGTCGCCGTGCGGGCCGCCCGGCAACCAGCCAGCCACACCGCGAGCAGGAGCGGGGAGGTCACGAGGGCACCAGCAGTGCGACGCGCAGGTACGGGTGGAAGGTCGACTCCTGCCTGTCCTTGTCGCGGCTGCCGGGGTGGGCTTCCTCCCAGCAATCCGAAGGGCACACGAACGCGAGCGTGTCGGCTCCCGCGCCGGGGGCTATACTTCGCGGCATGGACGGCTGGATTGTCAGCGACGCGGCCGTGCTGGGAGGGAAGCCTAGAGTCCGGGGCACGCGCATCTCCGTCGAGTTCATCATGGAACTCGTCGCGAGCGGCGCGTCGCGCGACGACGTGGTCAGGGCGTACCCGGCCCTGACGTCGGAGGCGGTGGCGGCCGCAGTGAACTACGCGGCGCGCGCCCTCCGCAACGAGGTGGTCTGGGACGCCAAACTCCCCGGATGAGGGCTCTCGAGTTCCCGCTCCTTGCGGACCAGAACATTGATCGCGACGTCGTCGCCGCCCTGCGCGACGAGGGTCGAGACGTCGTGACGGCGGAGGATCGCCGGCTGGGCGAGGCCGACGACGCGACGGTCCTGGCCACTGCGGTCGCCGAGGGGCGCGTGGTGATCACCCACGACGGCGACTTCGGCTCCCTGGCGGTACTGGCCGGCGCGACGGTCATCGGCATCATCTACCTGCGGCCCGGCCACGTCGATCCAGAGTTCGTGGTCGGCATGCTGACGGTGTTGTCGCAGGCGGTGATCGAGGTCCAGCCCCCTTTCATTGTCGTTGTCCAGCGCCGCGAAAACGACGTGCGGATTCGTTTTCGACCGGTGCCGGTCACAACGATTCTGGGTGATTGAACAGCACTTAGCTCGCGATCATCGCGGACGGCGCCCCGACAACCCCGACGGCAGCCCCGGCACGATCCAGATGCCAGCGAGGGTGTGCACGACCTCGTCGTTCTCCTCGAGGCGCTGATGGCCCTTGCACGAGACCCCGGCCCGCCCTAGGAGCGGCGCCGCGCGAGCGCGAGGCTGGCGACGGCGGCGGCAAGGGCACCCCAGCCAGGGGCGCCGGGGCCCCGGGTGGTGCAACCCGCGCAGCCCCCGGTGACGGTGTCGTCCCCGGCGACGGGGGCGTCCTCGGCGACGCCGGCGTCGCCGTCGCAGTCCTCGTCGATGGTGCCGTCGCAGTCGTCGTCGGCGCCGTTGCAGAGCTCGGTGGCGGCCGGGTTCACGGCGGCGGCGGTGTCGTCGCAGTCGGTGGCGTCGGCGACGAACTCCGCCGGGGCGGTGCAGGCGACACTCGTGACGAGCGGGTCGCCGTGCGCGTCGCCGTCCGAGTCGGCGTACCAGGTGGCAGCGTCGGCGGCGTCGGGCTCGTCGGTGGTGCCGTCGCAGTCGTCGTCGAGGCCGTTGCACAGCTCGGTGGCGGAGGGTGACACGGCGGCGGTGGTGTCGTCGCAGTCGGTGCTGTCGGCCACGTGGCCCGCGGGGGTGGTGCAGGCGACACGGGTGACGAGCGGGTCGCCGTGGGTGTCCCCGTCGGCGTCGGCGTACCAGGTGGCGGCGTCCGCCGCGTCGTCCTCGTCGGTGGTGCCGTCGCAGTCGTCGTCCACGCCGTTGCACAGCTCGGTGGCGGAGGGTGACACGGC